>NZ_JBSHBW010000014.1:0-197051 GCF_053612185.1 Streptomyces sp. NPDC054757 | reverse complement strand
GCGGGGGCGCGCCCCCCCGCCGCCCCCCCCCCGCCCGGGTGGCCGGCCCCACTGCGCCCCGCGCCGGGGGGGCGCCCCGGCCCGGGGGCCCCCCCACGGCTGTCGGCGGCGGGTGTTGTTCCAGCCGGTCGGGGGAGGTGCGCGCCGGCCGGTGTCCAGCGCGCCCCGAACCCTCCCTCAGTCCGTGGCCGTACTGACCGAGCGGGCCGCGAGGTAGCGGCCGGGGAAGTCGCCGCCCCCGTGGACCGCGAGGTCGGCGCCGTTCACGTACGACGCCTGGCTGCCCGCCAGGAACAGACAGGCGTCGGCCACATCGGACGGCGCGGCCATCCGGCCCATGGGGATGGTCCGCGCCACCGCGGCGCCTCCGTCGTCGCCGTAGACGGACGCGGCGTTCTCGGTGCGGATCAGGCCGGTGGTGATGTGGTTGACGCGGACCAGCGGCGCCCACTCAAGGGCCAGGGCGCGGGTCAGGCCGAGCAGTCCGGCCTTGGCGGCCGAGTAGGCGGCCGTCCCCGGCTGCGGGTCGTGCCCCGAGACGCTGCCGATGTTCACGACCGAGCCGCCCTCCTCCTGTGCCCGCATGACGCGGTTGGCCGCCTGGGCCGTGTAGAAGGGGGCCAGCAGATTGAGTGCGACGATCCGCTCGACGAACCGCGGTGAGACCGTGGCGGCGTCCGAGTCGGGCGAGCCCCCCGCGTTGTTGACGAGGGTGTCCAGCCGGCCGAAGCGGGCCGCCGCATGCTCGATCAGGCCGGCCGCCGCATCCGGGTCGCGTACGTCCGCCGCGAGGAAGGCCGCCGTGCGCGCGCCCGAGGCGGGCAGGGCGTCCGGTGTGCCGCGTCCGCACACCAGGACCTCGGCGCCCGCGCCGAGGAACGCCTCCGCGATCGCGTAACCGATGCCCTTGGTGCCGCCCGTGACGACGACCGCGCGTCCAGTGAAGTCCGCCGGGTTGCTGATGGTCATGAGCCGCCTCCGTGCCGTCCGGGCCCGGCTGCGCCATGGACGGCCGGGAGCTGGTACGGGATCAACCTACCAAGCGTTAGGTAGGTGAACTAGAGTGCCCGGGACTGGCCGAGAATTCCGACGGACGAGGGGTCTCCATGACGCAGGACCACCGGGCCCGCACCGTTCCCGGTGTGCTGGCGGACACCGCCCGGCGCCACCCGGACACCGAGGCGCTCATCGACGGTGAGACCCGGCTGACGTACCGCGAACTGGCCCTGCGGGTGCGGCGCGCCACCGCCGCCGTGATGGCGTCCGGAGTCCTTCCCGGTGACCGGGTGGCGGTCTGGGCCCCGAACGGGCACCGCTGGGTGGTGGCCGCGCTCGGGGCGCTCGGCGCGGGAGCCGTGCTGGTGCCGGTCAACACCCGCTACAAGGGCGAGGAGGCGGGCTGGCTGCTGGCCAGGAGCGGGGCCAGGACCCTCTTCGTGGACAACGGCTTCCTGGGCCACGACTACCTCGGATACCTCGGCGGGCTGTCCGGCGGCGCGGACTGCGGCACGGAGGGCGGCACCCCGCCGCCCGTCACGGCCTCCCCGGACGGCGCACCCGGCCCGGCCGGCCAGGACGGTGCACCCGATGCGGCGCCTACGGTCGGAGCACCCGCGACCGCCGTGCCCGGCCAGAGCCCCCTCCCCGCGCTGCCCGCTCTGGTCGACGTGGTGCTCATCGGCGGCGGCCCGGCGCCCGGGGCGCGCAGCTGGGAGGAGTTCCTGGCCGCGGGCGCGTCCGTGTCCGACGCGGCGGCCGGGGCACGCGCCGCCGGGGTCGGCGAAGAGGACGTCTGCGACATGTTCTTCACCTCGGGCACCACAGGACGGCCCAAGGGCGCGCTGACGGCTCACGGCCAGAACATCCGCGCCTTCGACGCGTGGAGCCGGCGGGCCGGGCTGCGCCACGGCGACCGGTACCTCATCGTCAACCCCCTCTTCCACACCTTCGGTTACAAGGCCGGGGTCCTCGCCTGTCTGGGCCGGGCCGCCACGATGGTGCTCCAGCCGGTCTTCGACGTACGGGAGACGCTGCGGCTGGTGAGCGAGGAGAAGGTGACGGTGCTGCCCGGCCCGCCCGCCCTCTACACCTCGATCCTCGGGCATCCGGACCGCCACGGCTACGACACCTCGTCCCTGCGCCTGGCCGTCACCGGTGCTTCCGTCGTGCCCGTCGCGCTGGTCGAGCGGATGCGTGAGGAGCTGAGGCTGACCGTGCTCACCGCATACGGACTCACCGAGTCGTGCGGTCTGGTATCCATGTGCACGGCGGACGACGATGCCCGGACGGTCGCCGAGACCTCCGGCCGGGCCGTGGAAGGTGTGGACCTCTGTGTGGTCGACGCGGCGGGCAACCGGCTCGGGCCGGGCGAGGACGGTGAGATCGTGGTCGGCGGATACAACGTGATGCGCGGGTACTTCGAGGACCCTGCCGCGACCGCCGGGGCGATCGACACGCTGGGCCGGCTCCGCACCGGCGACGTCGGACGCATCGACGAGCACGGCAACCTCACCGTCACCGGCCGGCTGAAGGACATGTTCCTGGTGGGCGGCTTCAATGTGTACCCGGCCGAGATCGAGCAACTGCTCGCACGGCACGGGCAGATCTCCGACGCCGCGGTCGTCGGGATACCGGACCCGCGGCTCGGTGAGGTGGGCCGGGCCTATGTCACCGCCCGGCCGGGCGAGCGGCCGGACCCCGCGGAGGTGATCGCCTACTGCCGGGAGCGGCTGGCGAACTTCAAGGTGCCCCGCGAGGTCGTGGTCCTCGACCGACTCCCGCGCAACGCCCTGGGCAAGGTCGTCAAGACCGCCCTGGACAGGGGCTGATCAAGGTGTACGCGGTCAACGGGCCCGACGGACCAGGGGCGTTCACCTCCGTACCGGTGGTGTCCGGCCGGCAGGCCGTGTTCCGCGGCTGACCGCGAGACGCGTCAGTAGGCAGGGCACGCGGAATCCCACGGGCACGTGGAGTCCAGGGCACGCAGAATTCAGGGCACACAGAGGTATTCCGGGCACGGTGAGTGAACCGGATCACTTTCTGTTCATGTTCAGGCATAGGTAAAGGCCGAACGGGGAGGTGACCAGACCGCTGGTGTGAACCAGTGGCATCGGTTCGGTGATTGAAAGGCAGAACACACGTGTCGGCAAGCGAGACCATTCATGTAGACGGGATGTGGCGGGGCGCCGCGTCCGGCGCCACACGGGAGGTTCTCGACCCCGCCGACGCGAAGACCCTGCAGATCGTGGCCGAAGGCGACGCGCAGGACGCGGACGCCGCCGTGCGGGCCGCGCACACCGCTTTCGCGGGCGGCCAGGGCGACTGGCCACGCACGCCCGTGGCCGAACGCGCCGCGCTGCTGCGCCGGGTCGCCGGACTGCTCCAGCGCGACCGCGAGGAGATCGCGCTCATCGAGAGCCGTGACACCGGCAAGACGCTGGAGGAGGGCCGGGTCGATGTCGACGATGTCACCAACGCCTTCCGGTACTTCGCCGATCTGGTGATGAACGAGAGCGGCGGCCGGGTCGTGGACGCAGGTTCGCCCGATGTGCACAGCGTCGTCGTGCACGAACCGGTCGGCGTCTGCGCGCTGATCACCCCGTGGAACTACCCCCTCCTTCAGGCGAGTTGGAAGATCGCACCGGCCCTCGCCGCGGGCAACACCTTCGTGGTCAAGCCCAGCGAGGTCACCCCGCTCTCCACCGTCCATCTGGTGAAGCTCCTGGTGGAGGCGGGGCTGCCCGCCGGAGTGGCCAACATCGTCACAGGCCCCGGTGTGCCCGTGGGGGCCCGGCTGGCCGCCCACCCGCAGGTCGCACTGTTCTCCTTCACCGGGGGACTGGCCAGCGGTACCACGGCGGCGAGTTCGGCCGTGGCCGGTGCGAAGAAGATCGCCCTGGAGCTGGGCGGCAAGAACCCCAATGTCGTCTTCGCCGACGCCTGCGCCACCGATGAGGGCTTCGACACCGCCGTCGACCAGGCGCTGAACGCCGCCTTCATCCACAGCGGCCAGGTCTGCTCGGCCGGTGCCAGGCTCATCGTCGAGGAGTCCGTACGGGACCGCTTCGTCACCGAACTGGCCCGCCGCGCCGAGCGGATCAGGATCGGCCGCGGCACCGCCGAAGGCGTCGAATGCGGACCGCTGGTCTCCCAGCAGCAGCTGGACAAGGTCGA
The DNA here is from genome assembly GCF_053612185.1 of Streptomyces sp. NPDC054757. Taxonomy (NCBI): domain Bacteria; kingdom Bacillati; phylum Actinomycetota; class Actinomycetes; order Kitasatosporales; family Streptomycetaceae; genus Streptomyces; species Streptomyces sp. NPDC054757. The sequence goes on along the minus strand of NZ_JBSHBW010000014.1, from coordinate 192,878 downwards.
GGCGTACGTCGCCTCCGCGCTGGCCGAAGGGGCACGCCTGCGCTGCGGCGGCAGGCGCCCCGAGCCGTCCGACGACCGGCCCGCCACCGGCTACTTCTACGCGCCCACCGTCCTGGACGGCTGCCACCGCTCCATGAAGGTCGTGCGTGAGGAGACCTTCGGCCCGATCCTGACCGTCGAGACCTTCCGCGACGAGGAGGAGGCGGTGACACTGGCCAATGACACCGAGTACGGACTGGCCGGCGCCGTCTGGTCGGCCGACACCGCCCGCGCCCGCCGGGTCGCCGCCCGGCTGCGGCACGGCACCGTCTGGATCAACGACTACCACCCCTATCTCCCGCAGGCGGAGTGGGGCGGTTTCGGCAAGTCCGGCATCGGCCGTGAGCTGGGCCCGTCCGGCCTGGACGAGTACCGCGAGTCGAAGCACATCTACGAGAACCTCCGGCCCGCCCCGGTCGGCTGGTTCGCGGGCTGACTGCCCGTCTGTTCCCGTACCACGCAAGAGCGTCAGCACTTTGCAGAAGGAGCAATGCCCCATGCCTCCGGAGATCTCCACGGTCACCGCCGACTACGTCGTCGTCGGTGGCGGCACCGCGGGCTCGGTGATCGCCTCCCGGCTCACCGAGGACCCCGCCGTCAGTGTCGTCGTCGTCGAGGGCGGCCCCACCGACATCGACCGCGACGACGTCCTCACCCTCCGCCGCTGGCTCGGCCTGCTCGGCGGCGACCTGGACTACGCGTACCCCACCACCGAGCAGCCGCGCGGCAATTCGCACATCCTGCACAGCCGCGCCAAGGTGCTCGGCGGCTGTTCCTCGCACAACACCCTGATCTCGTTCAAGCCGCTGCCGGGCGACTGGGACGAGTGGTCGGAGCACGGTGCGGCCGGCTGGGACGCGAAGTCCATGGACCCGTACTTCTCCAAGCTCCGCAACAACATCGTCGCGGTGGACGAGAAGGACCGGAACGCCATCGCCCGTGACTTCGTGTCCGCCGCGCAGCAGGCGGCGGGCGTCCCGCGCGTGGAGGGCTTCAACAAGAAGCCGTTCCACGAGGGCGTCGGCTTCTTCGACCTCGCTTACCACCCCGAGAACAACAAGCGCTCATCGGCCTCGGTGGCCTATCTCCACTCGCACATCGAAGCGGGCGACCGGCCCAACCTCACGATCATGCTGGAGACCTGGGCTCACCGGCTCGAAGTGGAGGACGGCCGCGCGACGGGCGTACACGTCCGCACCAAGGACGGCGAGGAGATCCTCCTGCGGGCCGGCCGCGAAGTGCTGGTCTGCGCGGGCGCGGTGGACACCCCGCGGCTGCTGATGCTGTCCGGCATCGGCCCGAAGCAGGATCTGGAGGCGCTCGGCATCCCGGTCGTGCACGACCTGCCGGGCGTCGGCGAGAACCTTCTCGATCACCCGGAGTCCGTCATCGTGTGGGAGACCGACGGGCCCATCCCGGAGAACTCGGCGATGGACTCCGACGCAGGTCTCTTCGTCCGCCGCGACCCCGGATCGCGCGGACCCGACCTGATGTTCCACTTCTACCAGATCCCCTTCACCGACAACCCGGAGCGCCTCGGCTACGAGAAGCCCGAGCACGGCGTTTCGATGACCCCCAACATCCCCAAGCCCCGCAGCCGCGGCCGCCTCTATCTGACCAGCGCCGACCCCGAGGCCAAACCGGCCCTGGACTTCCGGTACTTCACCGACGAGGACGACTACGACGGCCGGACACTGGTCGACGGCATCCGCCTCGCCCGCGAGATCGCGAAGACCGAGCCGCTCGCCCACTGGCTCAAGCGCGAGGTCTGCCCGGGGCCCGATGTCGTGTCCGACGAGGACATCAGCGAGTACGCCCGCAAGGTGGCCCACACCGTCTACCACCCGGCGGGCACCTGCCGCATGGGCGCCCCTGACGACGCCCTGGCCGTGGTCGACCCGGAGCTGCGGGTCCGCGGGCTGTCGGGCATCCGTATCGCGGACGCGTCGGTCTTCCCGACGATGCCCTCGGTCAACCCGATGATCGGAGTCCTCATGGTGGGCGAGAAGTGCGCCGAACTGCTGACCGCGGCCCAGGGAGGTACGGCATGACCACGACCAGTACCCAGGCGGACTCCGGCGACGGGGAGCCGCGCGGCGACGCGGCGGCCGCGGCCGGCGACGGGAAGCGCGGCACCGTCTTCTCCGTCCGCAATCTGTGGAAGGTCTTCGGCCCGGGTGCCGACCGGATCCCCGCCGACACCACGCTGACCGGTCTGAGCGGAGAGGAACTGCGGCAGCGCACCGGCTGCACCGCCGCCGTACGCGATGTCTCCTTCGACGTCCACGAGGGCGAGGTCTTCGTGGTCATGGGCCTCTCCGGCTCCGGCAAGTCGACACTGGTGCGCTGTCTGACCCGGCTCATCGAGCCGACCAGCGGCGGCCTCACCATGGACGGCGAGGACGTCCGCGCCATGGACAGGACCAAGCTGCGCGAACTGCGCCGCCACCGCGCCGCCATGGTCTTCCAGCACTTCGGGCTGCTCCCGCACCGCACCGTCCTGGACAACGTCGCCTACGGCCTTGAGGTCCAGGGCGTGAGCCGGGCCGAACGCCGCGCCAGGGCAGCCGGTTTCATCGAGAAGGTCGGCCTGACCGGCCTGGAGGACCGGCGCCCGAGCCAGCTCTCCGGTGGCCAGCAACAGCGGGTCGGGCTGGCCCGCGCACTCGCGGTCGACCCCGAAGTCCTGCTCTTCGACGAGCCGTTCAGCGCCCTCGACCCGCTCATCAGGCGCGATATGCAGGAGGAGGTCGTACGGCTGCACAAGGACGAGGGCCGCACGATGGTCTTCATCACCCACGACCTGTCCGAGGCGCTGACCCTGGGCGACCGTATCGCCCTGATGCGGGACGGCCGGATCGTGCAGCTCGGCACCCCGGAGGAGATCGTCGGCTCGCCCGCCGACGACTACGTACGCGACTTCGTACGCGACGTACCGCGCGAACAGGTCCTCACCGTCCGCCGTGCCATGCGCGCCGCACGGGGCAGCGAGGCCGACGAGGGCGAGTCGGTCGAGCCCGGCACGCTCATATCCGACGCCATCGACACCGTCGTCCGCTCCGGAAGCGCCGTACGCGTCGTCGAGGGAGACCGGTGCCTGGGCGTCGTGGACCACGCCTGTCTGCTCGCCGTGGTGGCCCGTCTCGACGAGAGCCCGGCCGAGAGCGGAGTGGCCGCCTGATGCCCACGCAACCGGCCCACGTGCCCGTCCGCCCGCCCGTCCCCCCGGCCGCCCGGAGGCGCGCATGACGGCCACCACCGCCACGCCCGTACCCGCCGACACCCCCGCCGCTCCCGGCAGGGCGGCCAGGCTCCGTGGGGCGCTGCTCCACCGGGCCCCGGGCAAACTCCTCGTACTCGCCGTCGCCGCCGCCGTACTGGTCCCGATCGCGAACTCCCTCTGGTCCGGCGGGCTGTGGCCCGGCGCCCTCACCGTGGACGTCTCGAAGCCGCTGGGGCACGTCAGCGACTGGATCATCGACAACCGCGACACCCACCCGGTGTTCCTGTACTTCCTCGGCTATCTCAGCAACGCCGTGATCATCGCCGTACGCGCTGTCTATCTGGTGCTGCTCGCCCTCGGCTGGACCGGGGTCACCGCCGGGGCGACCCTGCTGGCCTGGCGGGTCGCCGGCTGGCGCATCGCCGCGACCGCACTGGTCGCCTTCCTGGTCAGCGGAGTGCTGGACATGTGGGTGCCGACGATGCAGACCCTCGCGCTGATGGTGGTGGCCGTCGTCGTGTCCGCCGTCGTCGGAGCGGCGCTGGGACTGGCGGGCGGCCTGTCCGACCGGCTCTTCCGCATCCTGCGCCCGGTGCTCGACACCATGCAGGTGCTCCCGGCCTTCGCGTATCTGCTGCCGGTGGTCCTGGTGTTCGGCATCGGCGTCCCGGCGGCGCTGCTCGCCACCGTCGTCTACGCGGCGCCGCCGATGGCCCGGCTCACCGCCCTCGGGCTGCGCGGCGCCGACGCCGGGGTCCTGGAGGCCGTCGCCTCGCTCGGCTCCACCGCACGCCAGCGGCTGGTCACCGCCCGGCTGCCGCTGGCCCGCAAGGAACTGCTGCTGGGCCTCAACCAGACCATCATGATGGCCCTCTCGATGGTCGTCATCGCCTCACTCATCGGCGCCGCTGGGCTCGGCGACCGCGTCTACCAGGCGCTGGCCTCCGTCGACGTCGGCGGGGCGCTGGCCGCGGCCATCCCGATCGTGCTGCTCGCCATCGTCATGGACCGCACCACGGCCGCTGCCGGGGCGCGCCTCGGCAGTGAGCCCTCCGGGCCGGCCGCCCTGCGCGGCCCGCGCGGCTGGGCCCTCGCGGCCGCCGGCACCGCCGTCGTCGCGGTGGCCGGCCGGCTGGCGGGCTCCACGCTCTGGCCGTCCGGGGTCACCGTCGCCATCGCACGGCCCGTCGACGACTTCAAGGAGTGGATGGTCGACCACCTCTACTCCGGGGTCCCCGTCGTCGGCGGCACCGCCGACTGGGCCGCGCACTTCACCTCGTGGATCCTGGACCCGCTCAGGGACGGGCTGACCGGCCTGCCCTGGTGGGGCGCGCTGCTGATCGTCGCCGCCCTGGCCTGGCTGATCGGCACCTGGCAGACCGCGTTCACCGCGGTGCTCGCGCTCTGCGCGATCGGCGTACTCGGCATGTGGAAGCCGTCCATGGACACGCTCTCGCAGGTCCTCGCCGCACTGGTCGTCACGCTGGTCATCGGCTTCGCCGTGGGAATCCTCGCGGCGGGCAGCCGCCGCACCGAAGCCGTACTGCGCCCGGTCCTGGACGTCATGCAGACCATGCCGCAGTTCGTCTACCTCATCCCGGTGGTCGCGCTCTTCGCCGTGGGCCGCGCCCCGGCCGCCGCCGCCGCGGTCGTCTACGCGCTGCCCGCCGTCATCCGCATCACCACCCAGGGCCTGCGCCAGGTCGACCCGGCGGCGGTCGAGGCGGCACGCTCGCTCGGCGCCACCCGGCTGCAGACCCTGCGCCAGGTCCAGCTGCCACTGGCCCGCCCCGCGCTCCTGCTCGCCGTCAACCAGGGCGTGGTGCTCGTGCTCGCCGTGGTCATCATCGGCGGCCTGGTGGGCGGCGGGGCACTCGGCTACGACGTCGTCACCGGACTCGCCACCGGCGACCTCGCCGTCGGACTCGTCGCGGGGGTGGCCATCGTCTGCCTCGGCCTGATGCTCGACCGTGTCACCCAGCCCACCGAACGCCGCATCCGGAAGGGGGCCTGAGCCGTGACCCGCACCCGTGGCGCGCGCCGCGCCACCACCGCCCTCGCCGCGCTGGCCTCCGGCACCCTGCTGGTCGCGCTGAGCGGCTGCGGCGCCGCCGACATGACCAAGCAGACCTCGCCGTTCGCCGCGGCCAAGGGGGCCAAGTCCGTCACCCTCTCCGTGCAGAGCTGGGTCGGCGCCCAGGCCAATGTGGCCGTCGCCAGGTATCTGCTCGAACACCGCCTCGGCTACCGCGTCGACACCGTCCAGGTGGACGAGATCCCCGCCTGGGACGCGCTCAGCCAGGGCCGCGTCGACGCGATCCTGGAGGACTGGGGCCACCCCGACCAGGAGAAGCGGTACGTCAAGGAGAAGAAGACGATCACCGCGGGCGGCGACCTCGGGGTCACCGGCCACATCGGCTGGTTCGTACCGAAGTACTGGGCGGACAAGCACCCCGACGTCACCGACTGGAAGAACCTCGACAAGTACGCCGGTCAGCTCCGCACGGCGGAGAGCGGCAGCAAGGGCCAGCTCATGGACGGCTCGCCGTCCTATGTCACGAACGACAAGGCCCTGGTGAAGAACCTCAAGCTGGACTACGACGTGGTCTTCGCGGGGTCCGAGGCGGCGCAGATCACCCAGATCCAGCAGTTCGCCAAGGAGAAGAAGCCCTTCCTGAGCTACTGGTACGAGCCGCAGTGGCTCTTCAACCAGGTGCCGATGGAGGAGGTCAAGCTCCCCCCGTACACCGCGAAGTGCGCGGACAAGGGGGTCAAGGACCCTCAGTCCATCGACTGCGCCTATCCGTCGACACCGCTGCAGAAGTACTTCAACACCGAGTTCACCAGGACGGGCGGCACCGCCGCGGCCTTCCTGAAGAACTTCCGGTGGACGAAGGACGACCAGAACAAGGTCTCCGCGATGATCGCCTCGCAGGGACTCTCGGCCGACGAGGCGGCCAAGCGCTGGGTGGACCAGAACCCGGCCGTCTGGAAGAAGTGGCTCCCCGGCAAGAAGTGACGGAAGCCGCGTGTACGGGCCGAACCGGTGGGTCCGGCGCGGCAGGTCCGGCCCCGCTCCGGCCGCCCGGCCAGGTCCTTCGTGGTTCGCCCGGGGTGGGGGCCGGGGCCGGATGTGCTGCGCCTGCTGTGCTGCGCCTGCTGTGCCTGCTGCGCCTGCTGTGCTGCGCCGTACGGGTGGGAGCCGGGCGCCGTCCGCAGGGCCGCCCGCGGCCGCTGTTTCGGCGACCCCCCGGCCCCGGTACCCATGGGACACAGGCAGCGGCTGCCGGGCCTGCCGGCGCGTGAGGGATTCCGGGGCCCTGGACGGCCGGCCCCACCACCCCACGTACACCGGAGGATCCCGTGCTGACCACCCACTACGTCCCTGGCGCCCCGGACTGGCTCGACCTCGGCGCCCCGGACATCGACGCCTCCGTCGCCTTTTACACAGGGGTGTTCGGCTGGACCTTCCAGTCGGCCGGCCCCGAAGCCGGCGGCTACGGCTTCTTCCGGAAGGGCGGCAGGATCGTCGCGGCCATCGGCCCCTCGGCCGTGGAGGGCGCACGGGCCACCTGGACGGTCTACTTCCACACCTCCGACGCCGACGCCACCGCCCGCGCGGTCGAACAGGCCGGCGGTACGGTCCGCGTCCCGCCGGCCGATGTCTTCACCGCCGGCCGTACGGCGCGCTTCACCGACCCCGCGGGCGCGGAGTTCGCCGTCTGGCAGCCGGGCGACAGGCAGGGGCTTGACACCGTCATGGAGCCGGACGCGATGTGCTGGACGGAGCTGCACACCACCGACGCGGCAGCGGCGGAACAGTTCTACCGTGCGGTCTTCTCCTGGGACCACCAGGAGATGTCCATGGGCGATGGCATGGTCTACACCGTGGTCTCCGCGCAGGGCGGTGGCGAGGGCGACGACACCAGCCACGGCGGGATCATGCAGATCCCGCAGGAGAACGTGCGGGCCGGGGCGGCGTCGGAGTGGCATCCGTACTTCGGCGTCGAGGACTGCGACACCACGTTCACCGCGGCCACCGACCGGGGCGCCACGGCCCTGATGCCGCCGAGCAGTGTTCCCGGAGTCGGCAGGCTGGCCCTGCTCACGGACCCGGACGGCGCGGTGTTCGCGCTGATCAAGGGCGATCCTTCGATGGCCTGAAACCCGTGCGGACAAGGGCCCCGGCAGTCCCGCCCGCACGGGACCTGACAGTTTCCGCGCGGGCACGGGGGACGAACTCCGCCCGTGCCCGCGCGGGAGCGGGCGTGCGGCAGGCCCGGCCTCAGCTCGCGGGCGCCGCGTTGAGCAGGTCGAGCGCGCTCTGCTGGCAGCCGTAGTCCGGCGTTCCGGCCCAGGGGCCGTTCCAGTGCGGCCCGTACATGTCGAGCGCGTTGCGGTCCTTGCTGTGTGCGGCGTCCGCCCAGCGGCTCAGCGGGGCGTTGTACGGGTGGTCCGACAGCTCCGAGTTGAGCTTGCCGAGCCCCCGTACATAGGCCCCCTTGAACGACGGCCCGTCACCCGTGCAGCCGTCGGACTCGCCGGGCTCCCGCAGCACACCGTCGGTCTCCAGCCGGGTGGACGAGGCGTCGGCCAGGGTCCGGGCGGTGTCCAGGAGGCTGTTGTCGCCGGTGGCCCGGTGGAGTTCGGCCAGTCCACCGAGGATCACACCCTGGTTGTACGTCCAGGTCTGCTGGCCGTTGTTGGAACAGGCGTCGGTCAGACCGTCGTTGATCATGTGGTCCGCGTTGATCATGCCGCTGGAGCTGAACCACGACCACTCGTTCTTCGCCCGGTCCAGATAGGCGGAGTCGCCCGGGATGCGGTTGTGCAGGGCGGCGTTGAGCTGGAGGAACAGCTCGTTGGTGATCGCGTTCTTGTAGGTCTTGTTCTCGTTCCACAGCACACCGCCGCCACAGGTCCCCGTCCAGTTGGCGAACATGTGGTCGGCGTCGGCCCGTGCGGTGTCGAGATAGCGGCTGTCGCCGGTCAGGTCGTACGCGGCGACCCAGGCCAGCCCCCACCAGCCGGTGTCGTCGAGGTAGTCGTTGGTGAAGTTGCCGCCCTGCGCGCCGATGTTCTTGTCGTAGATGCTGGAGACGGCGTACTTGTAGCTGGGCATGCCGCTGGTACGGATGTTGTCGATGACGGCCGTCAGCGCGTTGGCACTGGTCCACCAGCCATTGCCACCGAACAGGCCGGTGCCGCGGTCGAACGACATCATCAGCGCGGTCGCCGCCGCGGTGCTCCTGCTGCCCGCGTTCCAGTCCGTACGCGCCCACTCCGTGCAGGCGATCTCGGCCCGGTCCCCGGCCTTTCCGCAGGCCCGGAGCGCACCGACTCCGGCCGAGTTCCAGTCGTCGACGTTGTACATCTGGGTGCGCCAGCCGCCCGATCCCGAAGGGGTCCTGGTGTCACCCAGCTTGCTCCCCGACGACCAGGTCTTTCCGCCGTCGAAGGAGCGGTCCAGCCAGACCTCGTCACCCGGGTTGCCGTTGTCGATGGAGGCCCACCCCATGACATCGTTGTCATCGATATGCAGAGCGATGCTGCGCGAGTAGACCGAGGCGGTGACCGGCGTCCGGTCCTTCGTCGCCGTGGCGGGGTCGCGGGCGTCGCAGTACTTGTTGCAGATCGCTCCCTGGGCGCCGGTGGAGGCCGTGGTTCCGGCGGAGGCCGCCGATGGCAGGAAGCCGAGAAGCAGGCAGGACATCGCGGCGAGCAGAGTCAGCCGTCCGGGTGTGGGGGTCATGTGAGCCTTCCGGTGGGGTGGGGGCCGTCAGGGTGCCCGGGGCGGGCGGGCGCAGAAAAAATCAGGTCCATGCCAATAGTGAACCCTGCGGCGTGAGATGAGCCCCCGCCGTACGGGCCGGAGTTCAGCGGTCGGCGGTGGGCCCGGCGGCAGGTGGCCATGGGCTCCCGGGCAGCCGCTGCGTTTGCGGGGGCGTGTCACTCGTGCCGAGAATCGGATCCAGTACGGCAGCACGCCCCTGTCCGTGACATCGGGGACCTCGGGCACCAGAACGGAGCACGGCCATGAAGCCGATCGTCACCGTGGGCCTGGACAGCAGGGCCGAGTCGCTCTCCGCGGTCCGCTGGGCGGCGCGTGAGGCGCAGTCGCGCGGCGCGGCCCTGCGCGTCCTGCACGCACGGGTGCCGCATCCGGACGGTCACGCCGGGACGCCGGACGAGGGCGGCCAGGAGGGACTCGGCCTTCCCCGGTGGATCATGGAGCGGGCGCGCATCGTCATTGACGAGCGCTGTCCCGGACTGCCCGTCACCGAGCAACTCACGGAGGGCGACCCGGCGGAGACCCTGCTGGAGGCGGCGGGCGACTCGCAGGTGGTCGTGCTCGGCTCCCGGGACATGGCCCCGCTGGCCAGTTACTACCTGGGCGACATCGGTCTGCGGGTGGTGGCGCGCGCCGACGCCCCGGTCGTGCTCGTCCGGGCGCGGGAGGCGACCGGGCCGGTGGCCGATGACGGCGCCGTGGTCCTGGGTCTTTCGCTGCACGGGCCGTGCGACGCGCTGTGTGCGTTCGCCTTCGACACCGCGGCCAGGCGCGGCGTCATGCTGCGGGCCGTGCACGGCAGAAGCGTTCCGGAGCACGCGTACACCCGGAGCGGAACCGACTCCCGTGCCGCCCGGCGGGCCACCGAGCGCGCCCAGTCGGAGCTGAGCGAGGCGCTGCGGCCCTGGCAGGAGAAGTTCCCCCAGGTGCGCACCACCGAACGGGTACGGACGGAGAGTCCGGCCCAGGCCGTCGTCCGGGGCGCCACGGGCGCGGGGCTGCTGGTCGTGGGGCGCCGCAGGGGCCGGCCCGCGCTCTCGCCACCGGTCGGCCATGTCCTGTCGTCGGCCGTGCACCACACGCCGTGTCCGGTGGCGGTCGTCCCGCACGACTGACCGGGCGCCGGCCCCGACCGGCGGACCACCGAAACCAGGCAGAGAAGGCAGGGAGCGCCATGCGCGAGACCAGTACGGAAGCACCGGCCGCGGTCACCGACGACGAACTCGCGTCCCTGGTCGCGCACTGGCGGGCCGCCAACTACCTGGCGGCCGGCCAGATCTACCTCCAGGACAATCCGCTGCTCACCGAACCGCTGCGGCCGGAACACATCAAACCCCGGTTGCTCGGCCACTGGGGCACCTCGCCTGGACTGAACCTGGTCCACACCCATCTGAACCGCGTGGCCAAGGCACGCGGCCAGGACACGGTGTGTGTCTGGGGGCCCGGCCACGGCGGCCCGGCCGTCCTCGCCAACTCGTGGCTTGAGGGCAGCTACACCGAGACGTACCCGGACATCGGCCGGGACGCGGCCGGCATGGCGCGGCTCTTCCGCCAGTTCTCCTTCCCCGGCGGTGTGCCCAGCCATGTCGCGCCCGAGACGCCGGGCTCGATCCACGAGGGCGGGGAGCTGGGCTACTCGCTCTCCCACGCGTACGGCGCGGCCTTCGACAACCCCGGTCTGCTGGTGGCCTGTGTCATCGGCGACGGCGAGGCGGAGACCGGGCCGCTCGCCGGGTCGTGGCACTCCAACAAGTTCCTCGACCCGGTGCACGACGGTGCCGTCCTCCCGATCCTGCATCTGAACGGATACAAGATCGCCAATCCGTCGGTGCTCGCGCGCATTCCCGAGGCGGAGCTCGACGGACTGCTCCGCGGGTACGGGCACGAGGTCCTGCACGTCACCGGCGCCGATCCGGACACGGTCCACCGGGACATGGCCGAGGCGATGGACACCGCCCTGGACCGCATCGCGCTCATCCAGCGCGGCGCCCGCGAGGAGGGCGCCGCCGTACGCCCCCGCTGGCCCGTGATCGTACTGCGCACCCCCAAGGGCTGGACGGGGCCCGCAAGCGTCGACGGGCTGCCGGTCGAGGGCACCTGGCGGGCCCACCAGGTGCCGCTGCCCGGCGTCCGCGAGAACCCCGAGCACCTCAGGCAGCTGGAGATGTGGCTGCGCTCCTACCGGCCGGAAGACCTCTTCGACCCCCAGGGGCGGCCCCGCGCCGAGGTACTGGCCTGTGTCCCCGAAGGCCCCCTGCGCCTCGGAGCCAACCCGCACACCAACGGCGGCCTGCGCCTGCGGGAACTCCCCGTACCGTCCCTGGACGAGTACGCCGTGCAGGTCCCCCGGCCCGGCGCCACCCTGCACGAACCGACCAGCGTCCTCGGCGATCTGCTCGAAGCGGTCATGGCGGCGACCGCGGAGCGCCGCGACTTCCGGGTGGTGGGCCCCGACGAGACCGCCTCGAACCGGCTCCAGGCCCTGTACGGGGCCAGCGGCAAGGCGTGGCAGGCGGAGGTCCTCGGCGTCGACGAGCATCTCGACCGGCACGGCCGGGTGATGGAGATCCTCTCCGAACACACCTGCCAGGGCTGGCTGGAGGGCTATCTGCTCACCGGGCGGCACGGGCTGTTCTCCTGCTACGAAGCGTTCGTGCACATCGTCGACTCGATGGTCAACCAGCACATCAAGTGGCTGAAGGTGTCGCGCACGCTGCCCTGGCGCCGGCCTATCGCCTCCCTCAACTACCTGCTCACCTCGCACGTCTGGCGCCAGGACCACAACGGCTTCTCGCACCAGGATCCCGGCTTTGTGGACCACGTACTGAACAAGTCACCGGAAGTCGTCCGCGTCTATCTCCCGCCGGACACCAACACCCTGCTCTCCGTCGCCGAACATGTCCTGCACAGCCGGGACTACGTCAATGTCGTGGTGGCGGGCAAGCAGCCCTGCTTCGACTGGCTCACCATGGACGAGGCGCGCGCCCACTGCGCGCGCGGTGCCGGGGTCTGGGAGTGGGCCGGCACCGAACGGGAGGGCGAGGAACCCGATGTCGTGCTGGCCTGCGCGGGCGACGTACCCACCCAGGAGGTGCTGGCCGCCGCTCTGCTGATCCGCCGCTACCTGCCTGGGCTCGCGGTCCGGGTGGTCAATGTGGTGGATCTGGCCCGGCTGCTCCCGGAGTCGGAGCACCCGCACGGTCTTTCGGGCAAGCAGTACGACGCGCTCTTCACCCGCGACAAGCCGGTGATCTTCGCGTATCACGGCTACCCGTGGCTGATCCACCGCCTCGCCTACCGCCAGGCCGGCCACGAGAACCTGCATGTACGGGGTTACAAGGAGTCCGGGACCACGACCACCCCCTTCGACATGGTGGTCCGCAACGACCTGGACCGCTACCGGCTGGTCCTGGACGTCATCGACCGTGTCCCGGGGCTCGCGGTACGGGCCACCCACGCGCGCCAGACCATGGAGGACGCCCGCCTCAGGCACCACGCCTGGATCCATGCGCACGGCACCGACCTGCCCGAGGTGGCCGACTGGACCTGGCAGCCGCTGCCGCTCGACGGCTGAGAGACCGCTCGATCCGGAGGTGCCCTTCCACCTGAGCGACCCCGCCGGACCCCGCCATCTGAGACATGCCCGCGGATCACGGCGCGTCCGCGGGCCGCGGGCGGCACAATCGGTGGCGCCGTGAAAGGCCCCGGCGCCACCGGGAGCCCTCCGTCCCCGCCCCCTGTGGAAGGGCCTCCGATGACAACTCCCCGGGTACGCCGGGTGCGAGTCCCGCAAGTGGCCCTTTCCGCCGACGAGTTCGCCACGGCCGACTACGCCTCCGCCTTCGAACTGCCCTCCCGGCATGCGCGCTCCCGGACGCCCGAGCAGTGGGCACGGGCCACCTTCGAGGGCGCTCCGGCCACCGTGCGCTGGGCCCTGCTGCGGGGCTGGACCCTCGTCCTCGGGCTGCGGATGGGACCGAGGCCGTCGCCGGACCATGTCCTCGGCTGGCCGGTCTCCGAGTCCGGCCCCGGATCGGTGACTCTCGAAGCGCGTTCGCCGCTGGTCGCGACCCGCAACGTCGTGGTGGTGAACGGCTCGGGCGTCGTCTGGGTCACCTTCGTGCGCTACCACAGGCGGCTCTCCCGGCTGGTGTGGGCGGCAGCCGCGCCCGTGCACCATCTGGCGGTGCCCTATCTCCTCGGGCGGGCGGAGCGGACCCGTACGGCTTCCTGACCGCCCGGCGGCGCGGACGCCGCCGGGCGGCGCACCCGCGCGGCTCTGTCAGGAAGACCGTGCGGGCGGCTTTCGGCCGGGCGCCAGGTCAGGGGCGGACGGTGCAGACAGCCAGCAGACAGAAATTCGCCCCCTGGGTGTTGCTCGGCCCCGTGCTCCTGCCCCCGGCGCCCTGATCACCGATGGTGCAACGGGCCAGCAGGCAGAAGTTGATGCCCTGTATGCCGCGGTAGGCGTTCGCGAGTGGCGGCGCGGTGGCCGTCCGGTGCGCTGTGCTCTGGGCCGGAGCAGCGCCCGGCGCGGCCCCGGCGGGGGCCGAAGCCGCGGCGGCGCCGCCCGCGGAGACCAGCAGGAGCAGGCCGGCGGCCGCGGTGGCGGTCCCCCAGCGGGGCAGGGAAACGGGAATCCTCAAGGGTTCTCCAACTCTCGTACGGACCATACGGTTTCGCCGTCATTCGGCACTGAAGCCGGTGCGGCTTGGTCGGCCGGCCCGGTGTGTCCCAGGTCTCTTCCGTGTGGTCCCCGCGCTTCCGCCGGTGGGGAAAAGATCCGATTAACCCGCTTGATGATCTGAAAATGTGAGCTAAGACACAGCGGCAGTCCATAGCATCCTCAGCTCCGAACCGTTGGTTGACAGCGCATCTGAGGCGGTGTCGGCATTGGAGGCAGCAGCTGTGGTTCGTCGTGAAGGGGCCGGAGGACCGGCCCGGAGGAAGGCCCGGCGGCGACCCGTTCGGAGTCGGTCGCGATGACCGCGCACCCCTCGGACCGCCCTGCCCGGTGAGCCCGCTACCGCCCGTTCCCCTTCTCCGGCCGACGGCTGCAACCCCCCGTCAGCCGTCCGGCCGTCCCCAGCTCCGAGGTGAGTTCCGCGTGACCCACGCACAGACCCACGACAGCCATGCCGCCGACGGCGGTGCCGACAGCAAGCGTGCCGACGACGGTGGTGCCGACAACAGCCTTGCTGACGGCCGTGGAGCGGTGCTCCCGCTGACCGCCGCTCAGCGGGGGCTCTGGTTCGCGCAGAAACTCGACCCGGGCAACCCGTCGTACAACGTGGCCGAGTACGCGGTCATCCCCGGCCGGGTCGATCTCGCGCTGCTCAGGGAAGCGGTCCGGCATGTGGCCGGGGAGACGGAGGCGATGCGGCTCACCTTCGGCGAGCACGACGGCATCCCGTACCAGCGGGTCAGCCCGGACAGCGGCATCACGGTCCCGCTCGTCGATCTGTCGGGCCATCAGGATCCGGAAGGTGCGGCGCGGCGTCTGATGGCCACCGATCTCGCGACCGCGGCCGACCCGGCCGTGGGGCCGCTGGTACGGATGACGCTCTACCGGCTCGCCGACGACCTGCACTTCTTCCACCAGCAGGTGCACCACCTCGCCCTCGACGGCTACAGCGCGGTGCTCGCGCTGGGCCGTATCGCCGACGCCTACACGCAGATGACCGCGCCGGACGCGGAGCCCGTCGCGTCGCTGCCCGCGCCGCTGGGACCGCTCGTCGACGCGGACCGGGCCTACGAGACGTCTCAACTGCGCGCCGCCGACAAGGAGTTCTGGGCGCGTTACCTCGACGGGGCGCCCGCAGCCGTGGGGATCGCCGGGGAGGAGGCCGGCGCCCCCGGGCGCGGATTCCTGGCGGCGAGCGGCGAGATCGACCGGGACGGTGCCGAACGGCTGCGCGCGGCCGCCCGCGCCTCCGGTGTCGCCTGGCCCGCCTTCGTCATGGCGGCCGTGGCCGCCTACCTGCAGCGCAGCCGGGGTGTGCCCGAGGTCGTCATCGGGCTGCCGGTCACCGGGCGCCGGACCTCCGTGTCCCGTACAACGCCCGGCATGCTCTCCAACATCCTGCCTCTGCGGCTTCCGGTGTCCCCGTCCGACCGGGTGAGCGACGTGGCGAAGCGGGCGTCGGCCCAGGCCCGCGCCGTGCTGAGACACCAGCGGTACCCCGCCGAGGATCTCCGCAACGACCGGGGGCTCGCCGCCGGAGGCGGCCGTCTGACCGGCCCCTCGGTCAATGTGCTCGCCTTCGACGACACCCTCCGCTTCGGACCGCACACGGCCACCCTGCACAACCTCTCCGTCGGCCCGGTCGACGACATGGTGGTGGCCGTGCACGCCTCGTACGGGGGCGGCGGACTCCGCATCGACCTGCTGGGCAATCCGCGCCTGCACACCCAGCGGGAACTGGAGAACCACCACGACCGCCTCCTGCGCCTGGTCGGGCGCTTCACCGATGACCCCGGGCGGCAGATCGGCTCGCTGCGGACCGTCGGCGACACGGAACAGCGCCGCCTCATCGGCCTGGGCTCCGGGGACGCGGGCACGGCGGGGGAGAGCGGCACCGTACCGGCCGCCGCTCCCGCCACCGGAACGCTGCCCGAGCAGTTCGCCGCCCGCGCCCGCGAACACCCGCAGGACACCGCCCTGGTGTCCGGCGCCGTGCGGCTGACCTTCGGCGCACTCGACGCGCGGGTGAACGCCCTCGCCGCCCGGCTGGCGGAGAACGGCGCAGGACCGGGCACCCGGGTCGCGGTCGGACTGCCCCGCTCGGCCGACCTGGTGGTCGCGATGCTCGCCGTCATGCGGACGGGCGCCGCCTACCTGCCGCTCGACCCCACCTATCCGGCCGACCGGCTCGCCTACATGATCGAGGACTCCCGGCCGGTCGCGCTGGTCGCGACCCATGGGTCGGCGGCCCGCACCGACCCGGCCGGCGGACTGCCGCTGGTCGAGCCGGACGCCGCGGGACCGGCCACTTCACCGGCCGCCCCGGCCGGTTCCACCCGGCCCGGTCCCCGCGATGCCGCCTACGTCATCTACACCTCGGGTTCCACGGGCCGCCCCAAAGGCGTGGTCGTCGAGCACCGTTCCCTGAGCAACCTGCTGGCGCACCACCGCAGAGAGGCCCATACGCTGGCGGAGCGGGCGCTCGGGCGGCGGCTGCGGGTCGCCCTCACGGCGGCCACCTCGTTCGACGCCTCCTGGGACCCGGTCCTGTGGATGCTGGCCGGACACGAACTGCACATCGTGGACGACGACACCCGCAGGGACCCGGAGGCGCTCGTCGCGTTCCTGGTGGAACGGCGCATCGACGCCATCGAGACCACGCCCAGCTACCTCCGTCAGATGATCACGGCCGGGCTGCTCGGCTCTCCCGTACACCACCCCCGGGTGATCGCGCTCGGCGGGGAAGCGGTCGACGACGCGCTGTGGAGCCGACTCGCCGACCACCAGGACCTGTTGGTCTTCAATTTCTACGGACCCACCGAGACCACGGTCGACGCGGTCACCACCCGGATCTCCGGCGGGACCCCGGCGATCGGCCGGCCGGTCTCCGGTGCGCGTGCCTATGTCCTGGACTCGGCGCTCCACCCGCTGCCCGTCGGGGCGACCGGTGAGCTCTACCTCGCGGGTGAGGGCGTAGCCCGCGGCTACTCGGGCCGGCCGGGCCTGACGGCGGACCGGTTCCTGCCCGACCCGTTCGGCGCGCCAGGCAGCCGGATGTACCGCACCGGAGACCTCGCGAACTGGAGCGACGACGGCACCCTGGAGTTCGCAGGCCGCAGCGACCAGCAGATCAAGGTACGGGGGTACCGCGTCGAGACCGGCGAGATCGAGTCCGCGCTGCGCTCGCTGCCGGGCGTCGACGAAGCCGCGGTGACGCTCGCCGCCCCTGCGGACGGGGGAGTGGAGCGGCTCGCCGCCTATCTGGTGAGCCGCACGGGGCCCGCGCCGGTGTTCCCGGACATACGCGACGCCCTCGCGGACACGCTGCCCGAGCACATGGTGCCCACCGCGTACGCGGCCGTGGAACGGCTGCCGCTGACCCCGAACGGCAAGCTGGACACGGCCGCGCTCCCGCACGCCGCACCCCTGGCGCCCCGGGCGGGAGGCGAACCGCGCACCCCCGACGAGGCCGCGATGTGCGGGCTCTTCGCGGAGTGCCTGGAACTGCCCAGAGCCGGCCGGGACGACAACTTCTTCGCACTGGGCGGCCACTCGCTGCTGGCGACCCGGCTGGTGAGCCGGGTGCGTGCGCACTTCGGCGTCGAGCTCCCGATCCGCGCACTGTTCGAAGCACCCACCCCGGCAGGTCTTGCCGCGCTGCTGGACAGCGCCCACGGGGCACGGCCCGCCGTGACGCCCGCGGTGCCGCGCCCGGAACGGATCCCGCTCTCCTTCGCCCAGCAGCGGCTGTGGCTCCTCGACCGGATGGGCGGAGGCAGTCGCGCCTACCACCTGCCGGTCGCGCTGCGGCTGACCGGACCGCTCGACCGGCAGGCACTGGCCCACGCACTGGACGACGTGGTGCGGCGGCACGAGAGCCTGCGCACCGTATTCGCCGAGGACGCGGAAGGCCCCCACCAGCGGGTCCTCGCACCGGAGGACATCCGGGTACCGCTGTGGGCCCCGGACGGCGGCACCGGACGAGAAGACAGCACCGGACGAGACAGCACCGGACGAGACAGCACCGGACGAGACAGCACCGGGCAGGACGGCCTCGGGCAGGACGGCCTCGGGCAGGACGGCCTCGGGCAGGACATCACCGGCCCGGCCGAGTTCGTCCTGGACCGGGACCTCCCGCTGCGCGCGGAGCTGACCGTCACCGGCCCCGACTGCCATCTGCTGGTCCTGACTCTGCATCACATAGCCGCCGACGGCTGGTCGATGGGCCCGCTGCTCGGTGATCTCTCGGACGCCTACGCGGCACGCCGCGACGGTGTGGAGCCCGACTGGGCGCCGCTGCCGGTGCAGTACGCCGACTACGCGCTCTGGCAGCGCGCACTGCTCGGCGACCCCGCCGACCCGCGCAGCCTGGCCGGAAGACAGCTGGAGCACTGGACCGCGGCGCTCACCGGGCTGCCCGCCGGGATCTCCTTCCCGGCCGACCGGCCCCGCCCGGCGCACTCTTCGGGCCGGGGCGCCACCGTCCCGCTGCGGATCGGCGCGGCCACCCACCGGGCCCTCACCGAACTCGCGGCGCGGGAGGGCGCGAGCACCTTCATGGTGCTGCACACCGCGCTCGCCGCCCTGATGACCAGGCTGGGCGCCGGGGACGACATCGCTGTGGGCACCCCGGTCGCCGGGCGCACCGATGAGAGCCTCACCGGGCTCGTCGGCTTCTTCGTCAACACCCTCGTGCTGCGTACGGACACCTCGGGGGCGCCCGGCTTCCGTGAACTGCTGAACCGCACCAGAAGCGCCGACCTGGACGCCTACGCCCACCAGGAGCTCCCCTTCGACCGGCTGGTCGAAGCGCTCAACCCGTCGCGCAGCCCGGCACAGCACCCGCTCTTCCAGGTCATGATCAGCCTCAACAACGCACCCGCTCCGACCGTCTCCCTGCCGGATCTCAGGGCCGAGCACGACCCGGCGGCCGGACGCACCGGCGCGAAGTTCGACCTGACCTGGGACCTGGCCGAACACCATGACACCGCAGGGACACCCGCGGGGATCACCGGTGAACTGGAGTACAGCGAGGACCTCTTCGACCGTACGAGCGCCGAACGCTTCGCCGACCACTACGCGCGCCTCCTGGCCGCCCTGCTGCGCCACCCGGACCGGCCCGTCACCGACGCCGACTTCCTGACGGCCGCCGAGTACACGGCCGCGGTCGGCGGCCCCGCGGACACCCCGGCCCCCGCGCGGGGCCAAGCCGCCGAACCCGTCGACCCGATCGGCACGGTGGTGGACGTCCTCACCACCCGGGCCGTCGTCACCCCCGGCCGCACAGCTCTGGTGGACGGCGGCGGCGCCCTCACCTTCGGTGACCTCCACGACCGTACGGAGCAACTGGCCCTGCTGCTGCACGAGTCGGGGGTCCGGCACGGCGACCGGGTCGCCGTCGCACTGCCGCGTACCTCGCTGCACATCGTGGCGCTGCTCGGTGTGCTGCGCGCCGGAGCCGTCTTCGTGCCGCTCGACCCCTCGCACCCGCACGCCCGCAACCGGCTCATCCTCGACACCGCCGCCCCCGCACTCGTACTGACGACCGGCCGCACGACCGACGCGCTCCCCGAGACCGGACACCGCAGGCTCCTCATCGGTGACGGAGCCCCGCGACCCGCCACGGCCGGCCCGGCGCCGCAGCCGCCCCGGCCCTGCGACGCGGCGTACGTGCTGTACACCTCGGGATCCACCGGCCGCCCCAAGGGCGTGGTCGTCGAGCACCGTTCACTCGCCAGCCTGCTCGCCAGCCATCAGGAACGGCTGATCGGACCGGCGGAGCGGGCCAACAACGGGCTCGCGCTGCGGGTCGCGCTCACCGCGGCCACCACGTTCGACGCCTCCTGGGACCCGCTGCTGTGGATGATCGCCGGTCATGAACTCCACCTGGTGGACGACGCGACGCGGCGCGACCCCGAGGCGCTCACCGCCCATCTGCACAGCAACGCCATCGACGTCCTGGAGACCACCCCGTCCTTCCTCGAACAGCTCCGCTCCTGCGGCCTGTTCGCACCCGGCCGCCCCCGCCCGCGGGTGCTCGCCCTCGGCGGCGAAGCGGTCAACGAAGCACTCTGGAACGAACTCGGAGCGCTGGACGACGTCGCCGTGTGGAACCTGTACGGGCCCACCGAGGCCACCGTGGACAGCGTCATGGGACCGATCACCGCCGGGACCCGGCCGCACATCGGCCGGCCGGTGGACCGGATGCGCGCCAGGCTGCTCGACGCCCGGCTGCGTCCCGTCGCCCCGGGCGTCACCGGTGAGCTCTATCTGACCGGTGCCGGGCTCGCCCGCGGATATGAGAACCGGGCGTCGGCCACGGCCGCGCGCTTCCTGCCGGACCCCTTCGGCGGCCCCGGGGCGCGGATGTACCGGACCGGCGACCTGGTGCGCCGCCGCGCCGGACATCTGGAGTACGCCGGCCGGGCCGACGGCCAGGTCAAGGTCCGGGGCTTCCGTATCGAGACCGGGGAGGTCGAGGCGGCGCTCCTTCGGCACGCCGGAGTGGTCCAGGCCGCCGTGGCCGTACGGCCCGACGCGTCCGGCGCGGCCCGGCTCGTGGCATGGGCCGTCCCCTGCGACGGGCAGGACCTCTCCCCGCGCGCCCTGCGCGCCTTCGTGGCCGGGCGGCTCCCCGCGTACATGGTGCCCTCGTCGGTCGTCCCCGTACCCGGGCTGCCACTGACCGTGCACGGCAAGGTCGACTTCGACGCCCTGCCGGCCGGAGCGGCCGAGAGCGACGGGACGGACGACCCGCCGCGCTCGGCTCAGGAGGAGATCCTGTGCGCCCTGTTCGCCGAGACCCTCGGACACCCCCGGGTCGCCCGCACGGCCGACTTCTTCGACCTCGGCGGCCACTCCCTGCTGGCCACCCGCCTCGTCGGCCGGATCCGGTCCGCCTTCGGCACCGAACTGCCCGTCCGTACACTCTTCGAGGCGACCACCCCCGCGGCACTGGCCGAACGGCTCGGCGAGGCGGGCGCCGCACGGCCCGCGCTGCGCAGGACGGCCCGCCCCGACCGGCTGCCGCTCTCACCCGCCCAGCAGCGCCTGTGGTTCCTGCACCGGATGGACCCCGACGACGCCTCCTACCACATCCCCGTCGCCGTACGGCTGACCGGAACACTCGACCGCGACGCCCTGCGCTGTGCGCTGGCCGACGTCGTGGCCCGGCACGAGAGCCTGCGCACTCTCATCCAGGAGTCCGGCGGCGATCCCCACCAGACCGTACTCGCCCCCGGCGGCGCCCGCCCCGAACTCCCCGTGACAGCGGCCACCCCGTCCGGGCTCACCGAAGCGCTCCGGGCATCCGCCGTCCGCAGCTTCGACCTCGCCCGTGAACTGCCCCTGCGAGCCGAGCTGTTCGCGCTCGCCGACGACCAGCACGTGCTGCTCCTGACGGCCCACCACATCGCGGCGGACGGCTGGTCGATGGGCCCGCTCGCCCAGGATCTGGCCGGTGCCTACAGCGCCCGGGTAGCGGGCCGCACACCGGCCTGGACACCACTGCCCGTGCAGTACGCCGACTACGCCCTGTGGCAGCGCGCCGTCCTGGGCGCCGCCGAGGAGTCCGACAGCCTCGCCGCCCGCCAGCTCGCCCACTGGCGGGGGCAGCTCGCATCGGCACCGGCCGAGACCGCGCTGCCGGCCGACCGTCCGCGCCCGGTGCACCCGAGCGGCCGGGGCGGGACCGTCGCACTGCGGCTCTCGCCGGAGACCACCGAGGCGGTCTCCCGGCTCGCCCGCTCCTCGGCCACCAGCACCTTCATGGTGCTGCACACGGCACTGACCGTCCTGCTGCACCGGTCCGGCGCCGGCGACGACATCACAGTGGGGACGCCGGTCGCCGGGCGCACCGACGAGGAACTCGACGGACTCGTCGGATTCTTCGTCAACACCCTCGCCCTGCGGGTCCGCACCGACGGCGCACCCACGTTCCGGGAGCTGCTGGGCCGGGTGCGCGAGACGGACCTGGCGGCCTACGCCCACCAGGACCTCCCCTTCGAACGGCTCGTGGAGGAACTCAGGCCCGACCGCTCACTCAGCAGGCACCCGCTCTTCCAGGTCATGCTCACCCTCAACAACACCGTGCGGCCCCGGCTGGAACTGCCCGGTCTCCAGGCGGAGATGAGCGGAGTCGGCACCGGGGGAGCCAAGTTCGACCTCTCCCTGAGCCTGACCGAGCAGCACGAAGAAGGGGGCGCACACCGGCTCGAAGGGACGCTGGAGTTCAGCCGGGACCTCTTCGACACCGCGACCGCCCGTGACCTGGCCGACCGGTTCGGCCGGCTCGTGGACGGCGCCGCCGCCGCGCCGGACACCCCCATCCGGGACCTCGCCCTGATCCCCGCCGCCGAGCAGACCCGTCTGCTCGCCCTGGGCGAGGGGCGGCCCGCTCCCTGCCCGGCCGGCACCGTACTCGACCGGTTCGCCCGGACCGTCGCCACCGCACGCACCGGCGACATCGCTGTCACCGCCCCCGACGGCAGTCTCTCCTTCACCGGACTCGACTCCCGCTCCGACCGGATCGCGGCCCTCCTCACCGAGAGCGGGGTACGGCCGGGCGACCCGGTCGCCGTCCTGCTGCCGCGCTGCACCGACTCCATCGCCACGCTCGTCGGCGTACTCAAGGCCGGCGGCGTGCACGCGCCGGTCGACGCGAGCCTGCCCGCGGGGCGGATCACCGCGATCCTCGACGACACCCGGCCGCGCACCGTCGTCACGGTGGCCGGCACCGCGGAGCGGATACCCGGGCAGTGGCACCGGACGGTCCTCGACAGCGACCGGTCGGCGCGTACCTTGGCACTCCCCGCCCCGGGCCCCGCGCACCGTCCCGCCCCGGACGACCCCGCCTATCTGATCCACACCTCGGGTTCGACCGGACGGCCCAAGGGCGTACTCGTCGCCCACCGCTCCCTCGCCCGCCTCCTGGAACACCACCGTGACCATGTCTTCGCACCCGCGGCGCGCACCGCGGGCCGGGCGCGTCTGACCGCCGCGCTCACCGCGACGCTCTCCTTCGACGCCGCCTGGGACCCGGTCCTCTGGATGTTCGCCGGTCACCGCCTGCACCTCGTGGACGACCTCACCCGGCGCGACCCCGAAGCCCTGGTCGCCCGGGTACGCGAGGAGCGGATCGACGTCCTGGAGACCACGCCGACCCACACCCGGCAGCTCCTGGACAGCGGGCTGCTCGCCGTGGGGGAGCACCACCCGGCCGTGCTGATCCTCGGCGGCGAAGCCGTGCCGCAGGGACTGTGGAGCGAGCTGCGCGACGTCCCCGGAACGCAGAGCTGGAATTTCTACGGGCCCACCGAGGCCACCGTCGACACCCTGGAGACCCCTCTGGCGGCGGCCCGGCCGGTACTCGGCGCCCCGGTGACCGGTACCCGCGTCCACGTCCTGGACGACGCGCTGCGCCCCGCACCCACCGGGACCACAGGCGACCTCTATCTCGCCGGTGACAGCCTCGCGCTCGGATACCTGGGCCGCCCGGCGGAGACCGCCCGCAGCTTTCTGCCCGACCCGTACGGGCCGCCCGGCAGCCGGATGTACCGCACCGGCGACCGGGCACGCCGTACCCGGGACGACGAGCTGGAGTTCACCGGGCGCGCCGACCACCAGGCCAAGGTCCGCGGCTTCCGGGTCGAACCGGACGGGATCGCCGCCGTACTCGCGACGCACCCGCAGGTCGAGGCGGCGGCGGTCACCGTGCACGGGAGCGGTGCGGAGGCCGCGCTGGCCGCCTACATTGTGCCCGCGGACAGCGACGCACCGGCCGGCTCCGCCGGGCTTCGCGACCACGCGGCACGCCAACTGCCCGCGTACATGGTCCCGTCCAGCTGGCTCACGCTGGAGCGGCTGCCGCTGACCCCGAGCGGCAAGCTCGACCGGGCCGCGCTGCCACCGCCCGCACCGCGCACCCGGGACGCCGGGACCGGCCGGGTTCCGCGCACCCCCCGGGAGGACGTGCTCTGCCAGCTCTTCGCCGAAGTCCTCGGAACCGACCAGGTGCTGACCGATGACGACTTCTTCGCACTCGGCGGCCACTCCCTGCTGGCCACCCGCCTCATCGGCCGTATCCGTACGGCACTCGGCGTGGAGCTGGGCATCCGGGCGCTGTTCGAGGCTCCGACCCCGGCCGGGCTCGCCGAGCGGCTCGACGGCGCGGCCGACAGCCCGCTGACGACGCTGCTGCCGCTGCGCACGGCAGGCGGTCTCCCCCCGCTGTTCTGCGTCCATCCCGCGGGCGGCCTCGCCTGGTCGTACGCCGGTCTGCTGCCGCATCTGGACGAGGGCCGGCCGCTCTACGGACTCCAGTCGCCGAACCTGGACGGCGGGGCCCCCTTCCCCGACAGCATCGAGGCCATGGCCGCCGTCTACGTGGCGGAGCTGCGGACGGTCCAGCCGCACGGCCCCTACCACCTGCTCGGCTGGTCCTTCGGAGGCAATGTCGTCCAGGAGGTCGCCGTCCAGCTCCAGGAGGCGGGGGAGCGGGTCGCCCTGCTCGCTCTCCTCGACGCGTTCCCGGTCGCCCCGCTCGACAACCTGGACAGCGCCGACCGGGACACGGTCTTCCGCGCGCTGCTGGGCAACCTCGGTGTCGAGGGCGCCGCGCCCGGCGGCGACACAGCCGTGGACGCCACGGCCGTACGCGACGAGTTCCGGCGCACCGGCAGCCCCCTGGGCGCCCTCGAACCGGCCACCATCGATCACATGGTGGACAACTTCGCAGGCCAGGCGCGGCTGATGCGGGTCTACACCCCCCGTACCTTCCACGGCCCCGTGCTCTTCTTCACCGCTGCGGAGGGCCGCCCCGCCGGCACCTTCGGAACGGACCTCTGGGCGCCGTACATCACCGGTCCGATCGAGAACCACGACGTGGCGTGTGCGCACGCCCGGATGATGCAGCCCGCGGCCCGCGAGCAGATCGGCACCACCGTGGCCGCGGCCCTGCGCGCCACTCACCCCACCGCACAAGGAGAACTGTCATGACCAACCCCTTCGACGACCCGCAGACCCAGCACCGCGTCGTGGTCAACGACGAGGGACAGCACGCACTGTGGCCCTCGTTCGCCGCGGTACCCGACGGGTGGGGAGCGGTGTACGGGCCGGCCGACCACGGAGCCTGCCTCGCCTACGTCGACCAGAACTGGACCGACCTGACACCGCGCAGTGCCCGGATCACCGTCGGCTGACCGGCCACCGGAGCCCCCGGCATGCCGGGCGTCCGCCATTCACCCGACGAGAGGCAGCGATGACGGCCCAGCCGACGTCCCCAGCGATCCAAGCGGAAGGAATCACCAAGAGATTCGGTGCGAAACAGGCCCTCGGGGGTGTCGGTCTGGAGGCCGGGCCCGGGACCGTACTCGGCGTCCTCGGCCCCAACGGGGCGGGCAAGACCACCCTGGTGCGGATCCTGTCGACCCTGCTGCGACCCGATGCCGGGCACGCCAGGATCGCCGGCCGCGACGTGGCACATGACCCCGAGGGGGTGCGCCGCAGGCTCGGGCTCTCGGGCCAGTACGCGGCCGTCGACGAGAAGCTCACCGGGCGCGAGAACCTGTACCTGGTGGCCCGCCTCTACGGAATGCGCCGGACCGCCGCCCGGCGCAGGGCGGCCGAACTGCTCGCCGGCTTCCGCCTCGACGAGGCCGCCGACCAGCTGAGCGGGGCGTACTCCGGCGGAATGCGCCGGCGCCTCGACCTCGCGGGCGCTCTGGTGGCCCGACCGCCGGTGGTCGTACTGGACGAGCCCACCACCGGGCTCGACCCCCGCGGCCGCATCGACACCTGGCAGTCCATCCGGGAACTCGTCGGCGCCGGCACCACCGTCCTGCTCACCACCCAGTACCTGGAGGAGGCCGATCAGCTGGCCGACAGCATCGTCGTCATCGACCGCGGCACCGCCATCGCACGGGGCTCGGCAGCCGAACTGAAGGCCAGGGTGGGCGGCGAGCGTCTCGCGCTGACCGTGCCCGACCCGGAGGCCAGGTCGCGGACGTACGGGATACTCGGCTCCCTCGGCGCCCACGAACCCGAACTGGACCGGCGCACCGGCCGGTTCACGGTCACCACCGACCACGGTGCGCACACCCTGGAGTACGTACTGGGGTGTCTGCGGCTCGACGGGATCACGGTGCGGGACGTGGAACTGGCGCCACCCACCCTCGACGACGTCTTCCTCGCACTCACCGGCGGCCCGTCCCGGGGGACCGGGGGCGGCCCCCCGACGGCCGAGCCGGTGGGTACGGCCGTGCCCGCCGGGCGAGGACCCGGCCGGGAGACGCGGGAGGGGCAGCCGTGGCAGGGGTGAACCGGGTGGCGCGCGACGCCACCATCATCGCCTGGCGCAATCTGCTCAACCTGCGCCGTACACCCGGATCCGTGATCGCCGCGCTCGTCCAGCCGGTGATGTTCGTGCTGCTCCTGGCCTATGTGTTCGGCGGGAGCCTCGGGGGCGCGCACTACCGGACCTTCCTGATGGGCGGGATCTTCGCGCAGGCGGTCACCTTCAACGCGGCGTTCACCGCACTCGGACTCGCGCACGACATGGACAAGGGCATCGTCGACCGGTTCCGGTCGCTGCCGATGCCCAGAATGGCGGTGATCCTGGGCCGGACCCTGTCCGATCTGACCATGAGCGTCGTCACGCTCACCGTGACCTCGCTCTGCGGACTCCTCGTCGGATGGCGCATCGCCAACTCCGCAGCCGAGGCGGCCCTCGCCTATCTGCTGGTGCTGCTCTTCGCCTTCGCCATGTCCTGGGTCGGCGCCACCATCGGACTGATGGCCCGCAGTGTGGAGGTCGCTCAGAGTGCCGGGCTGATCTGGCTCTTCCCGGTGACGTTCATTTCGTCGGCGTTCGTCCCGACGGACACGATGCCGGGACCGCTCAGGACCGTCACGCAGTGGAATCCGGTGTCGGCGACGGCCACCGCCGTCCGCCTGCTCTTCGGAAACCCTCCACCGGGCGGACTGCGGGCGGACGGCGCCTGGCCCGTCGTACACGCCCTTCCGTACGCCCTGCTCTGCGCCTGCGTGATCACCGGCGTCTTCATGGGCCTGGCACTGCGGCGCTTCCACCGGATCACGGTGCGCTGAGGGCGGCCGCGACGACGGGGCGGGCGGGGACTGCGCCGGGGGTCAGACGTCGGCCCAGACCAGCCGCCCGCCCGCCTCCTGCGAGGTGCCCCAGGCGGCTGCCAGCGCGGTCACGATGAGCAGACCACGGCCCCGTTCCGAGAGACCGGCCGGTGCGGCGCCGTCCGGCTCGGTCTCGCACACCGGCGGCCTGCGCTGGGCCGGAATGCCGTCCCCGCCCGCGTCCCACACCTGGATCCTTATCCGGGAGCTGGTGCGCCGCAGGCAGCAGCGGACCGTGGCGGACCGGGCACAGTAGCGGACGGAGTTGGTGACGAGTTCGGAGACCAGCAGGACGGCGGTCTCCGTCCGCTCCTCCGGCTCGCCCCAGGCCAGCATGGCGTCGCGGACGCGCTGCCGTGAGTCGGTGACCCCCTCCGGTATGCGCGGCGTCGACCAGCGGTAGGCGCAGTCGTCCCTGTCGTCGAAGGGCGCGGCAGAGGCATCACCATCGAATTCAGACATATATGCACTATCAACACTTTCGGCATACTCTGCAACTGTCAGAGTGTGAATCACGCAGAATGCGACCCCGCGGTTGCCCGGTTTCGCCGTGAATGAGCCGTGAAGGAGATGGACGCCGTGAGAGCCCGCTCAGGCCCCACCCTGGAGCATCGTGTGGTCGCGGAGCAGCTCCGCCTGGCCCGTGAGCGCGCCGGCTGCAGCCTGGCGGCCGTGGCCGTGGCGCTGGACCTCTCCGAGGCCACCGTGCGGCGCATCGAGCGGGCGGAGACCGCTCTGGACGCCGGGCAGGTCAGGGATCTCCTGGAGTACTACCACCACCCGGAGGAGGACGCCCGGCGGATCAGGGCCAGTCTGGTCAGGGCGAACGAACCCGGCTGGTGGCACCGCTGGCGGGACGTCCTGCCCGCCTGGCAGCGGGACGTCATCGGTATCGAGTCGTCGGCCGGGGTGATCCGGATGTGGCACCCCGCCCTCGTCCCCGATCTGCTGCGGACCCCCGCCTACGCCGCCGCGGTCGAGGCGGTCCGCCACCCACAGGCGCCGCCCGCGGTACGGGCACGGCGTACGGAGTTCCTCCGGGCACGGCAGGAGCGCTTCCACGAGCGGGAGGCGGTCCTGTGGGCGCTGGTCCCGGAGGCCGCCCTGCACACCTGCGTCGGCTCCCCCGAGGTCATGCGCGAGCAGCTCGACTCCCTGCGGCAAGCGGTCGGCCGCCCGAACATCACCCTCCAGGTGATGCCGCTGGGGGCCGGACCGCACGCCTTGACGGGGGCTCCGCCGCTGGAGCTGATCCGGCTTCCCGTCCCGGAGATCCCGGACCACGCCGTCGTGGGCGCCCCCGGCGGCGAGGCCGCCGTCACCCATGACCGCGCGCTGGTCTCCGCGTACCGGATGCTCCTCGACTCCGCCTGCGGCGCGGCGCCGGCCGCGGGCGCCGCGCTGTCCGCGCTGTTCCGGATCTGAGGTCTGAACGGCCCGGACCGGCCGGTATCACCCGTACTGGTGTGATCGACCGAGTCTCACCGGAAAATGGATCAAGATCCGGTATTCCTTTGCGCATGGACACCTACCGGATCTATCGGTCCGATTCCTCTCGTAACCCTGCCCCCGCCCGCCGGTCCCGGTCGCTCTCCGGCCTGCGGGCCGGCGCCGCGCTGCTCGCCGCCGCCACGGCCGTACTGGCCGCCACCGTGCCCGGCGCGTCCGCGGCCGCACCCGCGAACAGGCCCGCCGTGGAACGCCCTTGGCAGGACGGGCCGGCCACCGCAGCGACCCAGCGGTACCTCGACGAGGTGAGGGACAACCCGGACCAGCTCAGGTCCTTTCTCCGCCCGATGCCGAAGGGCGGGGACCTGCACACCCATCTGTCGGGCGCCGTACCCGTCGAGGCGCTGATCGGCTTCGCGGCCGACGACGGGCTGTGCATCGACGAGTCCACGCTCTCGGCATCCGCCCCGCCGTGCGGACCCGGGACGCGGCCCGCCGCGGACGCCGTGTCCGACCACGACTTCCGGCAGGACGTCATCCACGCCTGGTCCATGGAGGACTTCAAGGAGACGCCCGCCGAGAGCGGCCACGACCACTTCTTCGCGACCTTCGGGAAGTTCAAGGCCGTCACAGGATCGCACCGCGGCCGGCTGGTCGCCGAGGTGACGAAGGTGGCCGCCGCGAACCACCAGGATTACGTGGAACCGCTGTTCACCCCGCAGGGCCCCGCTCTGCAGCAACTGGGGGCGGGCCTCCGGTGGACCGGCGACTTCGGCCGGATGCGGGAGGACCTGCTCGCGGGCGGCAAGCTGGGCCGGGTCCTCGACGACGCCAAGGCCGAGACCGCCCGGGAGATGGCCGAGCAGCGCGCCACCCTCGGCTGCGACGCCCCCGAACCGCAGCCCGCCTGCCGGGTGCGGGTGCGCTTCGACTTCCAGGTCGGCCGCGCCGCCGATCCGCAGTACGTCTTCACCCAGCTCCTCGCCGGCTTCGAGATGGCCGAGAAGGACCCGCGCTATGTGGGGGTGAACCTGGTGCAGGCCGAGGACGCCCCCATCGCCCTGCGCGACTACCACCTGCAGATGCGCATGATCAGGTATCTGCGCTCCGTCTACCGCACGGCGCATGTCACCCTGCACGCCGGTGAACTGACCAGCAAGGTGGCCCCCCGCGACGACCTCAGGTTCCATGTACGCGACGCCGTCGAGACCGCCGGGACCGAGCGCATCGGCCACGGAGTGGACGTCATGGGCGAGGACCGGCCGTGGCAGCTGCTGCGGACCATGGCGCGCCGCCACATCGTGGTGGAGGTGCCGCTGACCAGCAACTGCCAGATCCTCGAAGTCTGCGGCGACGACCACCCGGTCAACCGCTACCTGGCCGCCGGTGTGCCGGTGGCGCTGTCCACCGACGACCAGGGCGTCTCGGGCACCGACATCACGGCCGAGTACGCTCGGGCCGTCACCGACCACCACCTGTCGTACCGTCAGCTGCGCGACAGCGCCCGTACGTCACTGGAGTACGCCTTCATCCAGGGCCGCAGCATCTGGCGAGCCGTGGGGGACCACCGGCCCACCGCCGCCTGCGCCGGCAGTGACCCCCGGACCGGCAGGCTCACCGGGAGCTGCCGCGAGCTGCTGAACGCCAGCCCCAAGGCCGCCCTCCAGTGGCGTGACGAGACGGAGCGCGCCGCGTTCGAGGCGCGCCACCAGGCGTAGGGACCCCTGTCCCTGTCAGGCCCGGGCCGGTCCGCGACTGACCGCGGACCGGCCCGTCCGGCTACTTCTCCGAGAGCAACGGGCCGACCATCGCGTGCAGTTGCTCCACGCTCACCCCGCCGGACGCCCGGGCGGCGATCCTTCCCTCGCGGTCGACCACCACCGTGGAGGGGATGGCCTGGGGGCTGAGGCTGCCGGCCGGAAAGCGCAGCAGCAGTCTGCCCTGCGGGTCGTACAGACTCGGATACGGCACACCCCGGCTCTTCTCGAACGCGAGGGCCGGGCCGGTGGAGGGGTCGCCGGTGTTGATCCCGACGAACCGGGCGCCACGGGTGCGGAGTTGGCGGGAGACCGCTGCCAGGTTCTTGGCCTCGGCGCGGCACGGGGCGCACCAGGAACTCCATACGTTCAGCACGACGACCTTGCCCCGGTACGCGGCACCCACATCGAGCGTGTCGCCACCCAGGGTCTTCCCGGTGAGGCGGGGCGCCGTGACGCGGTCGGCCTTCGCCACCGCGGTGAAGCCTTTGCTGCCCGCCGCCCGTCCGCTCCCGTCCGAACTGCCTTTGCCTGAAACGACGTTGCAGCCCGCCAGGGCGAACACGCAGACGGCCGCGGCCACCCCGAGCCGGGCGGTGCGGCGGCCGCCGGGGCCGGGGTGGCCGAGGGCGGCGCTGCTCGGGGCAGGGCTCACAGGGATCATGTGAAAATTTTCGCATGGCTGTCGCGCGCCACCCTGACGGACCCCGCCCGTTGGTTCGGCGGGCGCGGGCGCGGGCGCGAGTGCTGATTGATGGGGGGTGCGGGCACCTGCAAAGCACAGGCACGGGCACACGCCGGCGGGCCCCGGCCTTCCGGCAGGGGCCCGCGGCAGGCGAGGGTGTCAGTCCTTGAACGAGTCCTTCGCGCCGGCGGCACGGTCCTTCGCGTCACCGAGGGTGTCCTTGGTCTTGCCCTTCGCCTGGTCGGTCCTGCCCTCGGCCTCCTGGCGCTTGTCGCCGGTCATCTTCCCGGCGGCCTCCTTGGCCTTGCCCTTCATCTTGTCCATGGCGTTGTCGTCGCCCATTACAGCTCCTCGTACAGTGCGGATCGCTGACCAGCCCACGGTAGGACCGTTCTGCGCGTACCGCCTGATATCGCACCCAATCGCGCTCCGGGACCACCGCCGACGGCCGCGCAGCCACCGCCCCCGGGTGTCAGCGCGCCGCCGGGCAGTGCCGTGAGCGTGCCGGTGACTCGCTCAGCAGGAAGTCCGCCACGGCGTCGGCCGCGCACCCCTTCGCCATGGCCACACCGTGGCCGGTCGCCTCGACGGTGACCATGGCGGCCCGGCCGCCGAAGGCCCGCAGGGTCCGGCGGGCCTCGCTCAGCGGGGTCGAGGGATCCTCGGTGTTCTGCGCCATGAGGATGTTGTGCGGACCGCGCGAAACCGGCTTCGGCGGGTGGTCGGAGCCGGCCGACGGCCAGAAGGCGCACGGCCAGATGTTGGCCGGGGACCCTGCCGTCAGCGGGAACAGCGCCGCGCTGCGGGCGACCGCCCGCCGGTAGCCCGCGACGCCCTTCGGCCAGACGCTGTCGTTGCAGACGATGGCGTCCTGCGCGCTGAAGAAGTTGTCGGGGAGCACCCTGCCAGTCTGGAGCTTCGACGTGAGGTCGGGCGGAATCGAGCCGGTGCCGGCCGCACCGAGCAGCTCCGCGAGCGCCGGGAAGGAGTCGCGCTGTTCGAGCAGGGTCGCCGCGGCCTCCAGCAGGCTGTTCCCGGTGAGGCCCCGGCCGGTCATCAGCGGCAGCGGCGTTCCGTTCAGCTCCCGGGCGGTGGACAGGACCGTGCGCCGCACGTCAGGCGCCGAGCCTCCCAGGTGGTAGGCGCCGTCCCGGGCCGCGGCCCACCGCGCGAAGCCGCCGAAGGCGTCCTCGACCCCGCGCCCCTTGTTCTGGATGACCGCCTTCACCCCGCCCGGCGGGACGACGCTGTCCAGGAGGACCCGTCCCGATGTCGCGGGGTACAGCGAGGCATAGACCTGGCCGACGAAGGTCCCGTACGAGGTTCCGGTGTAGGACAGGGTGCGCAGCCCGAGGGTGGTCCGGACGCGGTCGATGTCGCGGGCGATGTTGACCGTGTTGAAGAAGGGCAGGGCCGCTCCCGCGTGCCGGGCGCAGGCGCCCGCGACGCGCCGGGCCCACGCCACATTGGCGTCGATGCTCCCGTCGGCCGCCGGATAGGAGACACCGGCGGCCGCTGTGCGGTCGGCGCGCGCGATGCCGCAGTGCAGCGGGTCGCTGTGGCCGATGCCCCGGTAGTCGAGCCCGTACAGGTCGGTGGCCCGGGTGACGCGGGCGGGCAGCGCGGACACGTCCAGCGAGGGCAGGTCGAGCCCGCTGCTGCCGGGGCCGCCCTGCCCCGTCATGAGGGACTTCGGCCGGGGCGCCCCGGAGCGGATCCGCGACACCTCGATGGTGAGGCGGCGTCCGCCGGGGGCGCGGTAGTCGAGCGGTACGCGGACGGTCGTGCACTGCTGGCGCGGATCACGCCGGACCGGGGCGGCGCCGCCCGTGCCGGTGTCCGCGGCCGGGCAGGCGCCCCAGCGCACTCCGGTTCCGGCCGTGTCCGCGGTGGGCGAGCCCGCCGTACGGCGTTCGGCGCCGCTGCCGCAGGCGACCGCCCCGGCCAGGAGGGAAGCGAGGACGGCCAGGGCCAGGGCGGGGTGCGGTTTCTCGCGCGGTGGCCGTGCGGCGGGCCGGCGGGTGAGCTGCCGGAGCGGGACGACGACAGCGGCAGCGACGTTGGGGACGCCGGGGCTATTCACGGAACATGAGGCCTTTCAGCACGACGGATGGAGCCGTTGTGTGCTGAGTCTGTGGCCTGCGGCCCGTGAGAACGATCAACCCGGCGGGTGGAGTCCCGGCCGCCGTCCCGGCTTCCACGTCCCGGCTCGCACCCCGGCCGGGTACGGAGAGTGCGGGAAGGGGACGGCGCGAGCCCGCCGGTGACCGCGGTCCGCTGGGGATCCGCTGTCACCGGCGGGCTCGTGTCCGCCGTGCCGCCGGGGGCTTTCACTCACCCGGGCTCGACCGCTCCACGCCGTGTAACTCCGGCTCAGTACGCCGAGTTGACGTTGTCGATGGAGCCGTAGCGGTGAGCCGCGTAGTTGGCGGCGGCCGTCAGGTTCGCGACCGGGTCGGTCAGCTTGAAGGAGGTTCCGGCGACGTGGTACGTGTTGAACGTGGGCTGGATCACCTGGAGCAGGCCCTTCGACGGAATGCCGTTCTGGGCGTTGATGTCCCAGTTGTTGACGGCGTTCGGGTTGCCGCTGGACTCACGCATGATGTTGCGGTGCAGGCCCTCGTAGGTGCCCGGGATGTTCTTGGCCTTCATGATGGCCAGCGATTCCTTGATCCAGCCGTCGAGGTTGTTCTTGTAGTGCACGGGCGCGGCGGCCTTGTGCTTCGCGGCGCTCTTCTTGACGGCGGCCTTCTTCTTCGCGGCCTTGGCCTTCGTGGACTTCTCGTCCTTGTCGTTCTTCTTGGCGGGCTTGGCCGCGGCCTTCTTGGCGGTGTCCTTCTTCGGCGCGTCCTTCGCGGGAAGGCCGTTGACGGAGACCGGCTTGACCGAGGCGGCCGCCTGCGTCGCGGGTATCTGGGCGCTGCTCGACTCGGCGGTGGCGGCCAGAGCGGTGCTGGCTCCCACGGTCACGAGGACGGCGGCGGCGATCTTGTGGTTACGAGTGGTACGGGGCACAGAAATGCGGGGCATTCGGTGCATTCGGGGCATGGAGATGCGGGGCATGCTGGCCTCTTCCAGGTGGGGGACGTGACGTGCGGCCTTCGGCGGCGCAGTGGATGTGAACCGAGGGTCTTGGCCGCGTTCGCCGACTGGCGTGGGTCGCAGGCTCGTTCTCGGTGCTTGCCGGGAACCATGGTTAGCGCCCGTCTTCAGCGGTGGCAATGACCCCCTGTACTACCCCTCATCGTGAGATGAGCTGAAATGCCCGAAATCATGGCTCTTCTGTGGGGCAGGGTGGCGTTGAGGGCCGACTATCACGGGTCGTAAGTGACCTAGGTCCTGTGGCTGGTGTCACCTGGTGAAGTGCCCGAAAATGCCCAAAAAGTCGTCTGGGTCACAGGGTTGAGGGGCCTCGTGGTGATTCAGGGACGCTGTGGTGGGTACACGGCTGCCTCCCGGAGTCGGGCCCGGGCTCCCCGCCCCTCGCCCTTGCGGCGCCTGGGCTCTCGCCCGTGCCGTGCCTGGGCTCTCGCCGCGCTGTGCCTGGGCACTCGCCTCTGCTGTGTCTGCGCAGGATTGCTGGGTGCGGTGGCGGTCCGGGCCCGGTTCGGCAGCGCCGCGCGACGGACCTGGAGGCCCGTGGAGGCAGACGGCTCAGGGCCGGAACGGACGGCTCCACCAGAGATACCCTCGAATCAAGGGAACCCCGCCCGCCATCCGGTGATACGGCGGCCGTGGCGCGCGGGACACTCAGCGAGGAGGTTCCCACGATGACTTCCACGACACGGCTGATGACCGTACTTCCCACATTTCACCGTGAACGCCTGATGGACCTGGCCCGGGACGTCTTCTTTCCCCAGGACGCGAGGATCTTCGAGGAGGAGTCGCCCGCGGACAAGTTCTGGATCATCCACACCGGCACCGTGGCCCTCGATCTGCATGTACCGCAGCGGGGCAGGGTGATGGTCGACACCCTGGGGGTCGGGGACCTGCTCGGCTGGTCCTGGCTCTTCCCGCCGCACCGGTGGCACTTCGGCGCCGAGGCGTTCAGCCCGGTCCGGGCGCACGAATTCGACGCGGTCACCGCCCGGGAGGTGTGCGAGAGCGACCACGAGCTCGGCCTGGCCCTGGCGCGCTCCGTCGCCGAGGTCCTCGCCACCCGCCTTGAGGTCGCCCGTACCAAACTGCTCGACCAGTACATGCTGCACGGGGCCACCGGGGCATAGGACCGGCCGGCCGGAACGGGCAGGAGCTGCCGGTACGCGCGGGAGTGGTCGATGCGCGCAGTACTAAGGGGACGGCCGGTATGTGCGGTGCGGTACTAAGGGAGAGCGGCCGGTACGCGCAGTACTCAGGGGGAGCGGCCGGTACGCGCAGTACTCAGGGGGAGCGGTCAGGTGCGCGGCGGCCCGGATGAGGCATCTGCGGTCACGGGCTGTGCCGATTCCGTCACCGCGGCGTGGCGGAGCCGCCTGAGCCGGTGCATCACATCGTTGCCGCCCCGGCCGAAATAGTCGTGCAGCCGGACGTACTCCGCGTAGAGGAGGTCGTACGCCGCCGCCCTCGCCGGATCGGGTGCGTACCCGGCCGGGCGGATCCGGCCCATCGCCGACGCCGCGGCGTGGATGTCCTCGTACGCGCCGGCGGCCACCGCGGCATGCATGGCCGAGCCGAGCGCCGGGCCCCGCGACGAGTGGATCAGGCTCAGCGGGCGCCGGGTGACATCGGCGTACAGCTGGTTCAGGAAGGTGTTCTCCAGCAGACCTCCCGCGAGTGTGATGCCGGTGACCGGGACGCCGCCCTCCTCGAAGGCCTCGATGATGCGGCGGGTGCCGAAGGCCGTCGCCTCCAGCAGGGCGCGGTAGACGTCCTCGGGCCGGGTGGCCAGTGTCAGCCCCACGACCAGGCCGCTCAGCTCGTGGTCGGCGAGCACCGACCGGTTCCCGCTGTGCCAGTCCAGCGCCACCAGACCGTGCTCCCCGACGGCCTGCGCGGCGGCCAGCCGGGTCAGATGGCCGTGGAGCGTACGGCCCAGCCGCTCCGCCTCCCGTACACAGGACTCCGGGACCGCGGTCCGCAGGAACCAGGCGAAGATGTCGCCGACACCGCTCTGCCCGGCCTCGTACCCCCACAGCCCGGGAACGATGCCGCCGTCGACCACCCCGGACACGCCGACCACCGGGCTCGGCTCGGGGGAGCTCACCATGTGGCAGGCCGATGTCCCCATGATCAGGACCATCCGGCCGGCCCCGGCCGCGCCCGTCGCCGGCACGGTCACATGCGCGTCGATGTTCCCGACACAGACCGCGATCCCCTCGGGCAGTCCGGTCCAGGCGGCCGCGCGGGCGGTCAGACCTCCCGCGCGGGCCCCGAGCCGCCCGGTCGGATGCTCGACCTTGTCGCGTACGAAGTCCCGGAAGGCCGGGTTGAGCGCGGCGAGGAACGCGTCGGACGGGTGGGCGCCGTCCTGCAGCAGACCCTTGTATCCGGCGGCGCACGCACTGCGGACATAGCGGCCGCAGAGCTGCCAGACGATCCAGTCCGTCGCCTCGGCCCAGTGCCGGGTCAGGCCGTACAGCTCCGGATCCTCCTCAAGGAGCTGAAGCCCCTTGGCGAACTGGCCCTCGGACGAGACCCGGCCCCCGTACCGCTCCAGCCATGGTTCGGCGCGCTCGGCCGCCAGGGCGCTGATCCGGTCTGCCTGCGGCTGGGCCGAGTGGTGCTTCCACAGCTTGACGTACGCGTGCGGCCTGTCCCCGTACCCCGGCAGCTCGCAGAGCGGGGTGCCGTCGGATGTCACCGGGACCATGGTGCACGAGGTGAAGTCCGTCCCCACGCCGATCACCCGCTCGGCGGGCACCCCGCTCGCCTCCAGCGCCCGGGGTACCGCGTGGCGCAGTACCCCGATGTAGTCGGAAGGGACCTGGAGCGCCCACTCGGGCGGCAGCCGCGGGCCGCCGCCGGGGAGCGCCTCGTCGAGCACACCGTGCGGGTAGGGATGTTCGGCCGCGCCCAGTTCCGCCCCGTCCCGTACGCGGACCACCACCGCCCGGCCCGACAGGGTGCCGAAGTCCACACCGACGACGTACGACTCCTGGTCCCGGCCGCTCCCCGGCGCTGCGCTCACGACTCACTTCTCCTGCCCGTAAGGCCCGTAAGGAGGGGCCGGCCCGCGCGGCCGGTTCCGGTCGGCGGCGCGGGCGCGGAGCGCCGTTCGCCGCGGATCATCGTACGCGGGCGGGGTGGACGTGAAAGCGCAGCAGAGTGGTGTCGTCGGACGGCTGCCCCTCGGTACGGACCACCGGCCCGGGCGACACCGCGTCCGCCACGGCGGGCCAGAGGGACGCGGCCGGAGCGTTGGCGGAGAGGTAGGAGAGGGTCCAAGGCCCGGGATGCCGCTGGAACAGCAGACGCGCCGCCTCCCGTGCGACACCCCGGCGGCGGTGGCGGCGTACGACGAAGAACTCGCTGATGTTCCAGGTGCCTTCGTCCCCCTCCACATCGCGGCGGGCCAGCGCGAACCCCGCCAGCCGGTCCGCCGCGGTGATCAGGTATGCCTCCCGGTCGGCCGAGCCGGTGAAGTAGTGGTCGAAATACCGGTACTCATAGGTGCCCTGGGCGGATAGTTCCGCCGGGCGGAACTCGGAGAAGTCGTACAGGTACAGCTGCAGCAGACGGGCCAGGACGGACTTGTCGCCCGGCCCCGCTGCCGTGAGACGGACGGGGGCGGACGCGCTCGTGCGGGTGGTGTTCATCCGGGCACGGTCCCAGGCCACGGGCGGTCCCGCCCCCGAATTACCGCCGCCCCTGGTCCGCGCCCAGGTTGGGGCGGGCCGGGATCCGCTGCCCGAAGTAGTCGGTGAGCGTGCCGTCGTCCACCGGGGCGCCCGCGCCGCGCGCGGGCGAACCGGCACGCAGCCTGACACCGTCCGGCGCCGTGGGGTGTGCGGAGCGCAGCAGCGGGTCGGCGTCGACGGCCGCGTGGTCCCGGGGCTGGGCGGTGTTCCAGTACAGGTTGCCCGAGTAGGTGCTGAGGGTGTCGGTGACCGGTGAACCGCCCACGGCTCCGACGAGGACATTGTCCGAGAAGACTGTCCCGGTCTGGCCGTTGTTGGAGATCAGCGCGGTGCCCGGCCGGTCGGTGACGACGGTGTTGCGGTAGACGCGGGTGTCCGTGGTGCTGCCGCAGACCACCGAGATCACCCCGTAGGGGGCCGAGGTGTTGCGGTCGTTGATGCTGATGTTGTCGTGCACCCGGTTGCCGTCCGTGGTGGTGGTCGCCCCGTTGCAGATCAGCAGGAAGCCGCCCTCGTTGTCATGGCTGTAGTTGTAGCGGTAGACGTTCCGGGTGTTGGCGCCGTCGATGTCGTACGCCATGGAGTCCCGCGTTCCGTGCCCCCCGCTCACCTCGTTGTACTGGTAGAGCACGTCATCCGAATTCCAGGCCCACACACCGGCGTTGTAGGCGGCGGAGCGCATGTTGAAGCCGTCCACGCGGTTGTGCTCGACCAGCGCACCGCGTGCGTTCTGTACGACGATGCCGTCCCCGCCCGCGTCCGAGACCTTGTTCCGGTCGATGACCAGGCCGGTGATGGCCTCCCAGCTGCTGCCTGTTCCGTCGGGGTTCGCGGCCCGGTGGCTCCAGGTCGAGGCCGTGCCGATGCCGGTGCGGTCCGTGTGCCTGACGGTGGAGCGCGTGATCCGTACGCCGTCGAAGCGGGTCGGCACGGCGGACCCCTGCACCACGAAGAGGATGCCGCCGCTGGGGTCCGGGTCCTTGCTGTCGGAGCCGTTGACATCATGGACGTCCACGCCGTCGACGACGTAGTGGTGGCCGGTGCCGAAGTCCCGCAGCAGGACGAGCAGTCCGGCCCGGCGGTCCGTCGTGGTGGCCGGGCCCGTGTCGGAGAGGTCGAGGTCGCGGATCTCCCAGCCCTCGGAGTCGCGCAGCAGGACGGCGGCGCGGGCGCCCGCCCCCTCGATGTGCGGTTTGGCCCCGCTGCCGTAGGCGCCGAGCCGGATGGGGTCGGTGGCCGTGCCCGAACCGGTGGGGGCGAGCGTCCCCGTACAGCCGCGCCCGCGCCGCAGCAGCAGCCGGTCGCCCGGGGCGTAGGCCCGTGAGGCTTTGGCGAGGCTGTGCCAGGCGCGGGCCGCGCTGGTGCCCGGCGAACTGTCGCTGCCGCCGCGGCAGTCCACGTAGTAAGTGGTGCCCGTGCGGGGCTGGGCGGCGGCAGCGGCGGTCGGTGCCAGACCGGCGACGGCGGCCGCGAGCGCGGTCAGTACGGCCTTGGTCCGCAGCAGTTCTCTGAACATGGCCGGGACGGTATCCGGAGCCCCGGTGCCCCGGCCATGGACAGAAGTGGAGGGCACTTGGACCTCCGTCCCGGCGCCTGGTGCCCGTCGGGCGGCACCCGGCGAAGGTGCCGGCCGCTGGTACCGCCCGAGGGGCATCTCAGCCGCGGTCGGCTCCGGCGACCCTGCGGGCGATCCGTACGATGTCGCCGGCCGGTTCCGTGCGATACGGGGGGTGGTCGCGGATCCAGCCTTCCTCGACGGCGTACCAGTCGATGTCCCGGGGCGCGCGGTTCCCGGCGAGTGCGGAGCCCCGCTCCTGGAAGTAGGTCTTCCAGCGGAGCGTGTAGAGACCGCCGACAAGACCGGACCACTCACGGTTCGCGTAGTCGCGCAGCCCGCCGTCGTCCGCGGCGGCGCGACCGCCCCAGACGGTGAGGAGCGACACCGCGTCCTGCTCCAGCCGGTCCTTCTCCGCGCTGCCCGCGCCCCAGGACCTGGCGTCGGCGATCCAGCGCCCCAGCAGGAACCGGCGGTCCGTGGCGACGGTCTCCTCCAGCAGCCCCATCCACTCGAACCACTCGGCGGTGAGCCGCCGGAACGCCGTCAGGTCCGCGCCGTCGTACGCCGCCTTGATCCGGGGGAGCAGGGTGCGGCTGTGGTGGGAGACGGTCTGGCGGGTGACGTCCAGCAGGTCGTAACGGTAGGCGCTGCTGCGCCGCAACGCGGCTGGTACGGCGAGGAGTTCGGGCAGGGCGCGGGCGAACTCGGCCGTGTCGTAGCGCAGGCCGCCCGGCGACCAGGCCGCGCCGCTCCGTGCGGTCAGCGAGGGGCGGGCGCCGAAGAGCCCGTCCGGTGCCTCGCTCCAACTGTCCTCGCGGGTCGTCCCGTACGCGGTGCGGCGCAGGATGTCCCAGGCCGCCCGCGCGTGCCGGTCGGGCGCCCCGTACCGCTCGGCCGACCACCGGTCGAACCAGGCGGCCAGGGAGACCGGTCCGTCGCTCCAGGGCAGATCGCTGAAGAGCGCGAAGGCCGCCGGATTGTTGTCCGCGCCTTCCGGCATCAGCGCGATGCCGCTCAGCGCGCTGCCCTGCTTCGTCCGCCACTGCTCGTACAGAGCGACCCAGTCGGGGGTGTTGGCCCCTATCGTGGTGTGCCCGCCGAAGTTCCAGATCGAACCGAAGGCGTACGGCGTCCCGGCCCAGTCCTGCTCGCGGTCGGTCACGGTCGGGTAGCGGTCCGAGAGGCCGTCCACGATGAACATCTTCGACCGGTCGACGGCCTCGATGATCTCGCGGCGGGGGTTGGTCTGCCAGCCCAGTACGTTCCAGACGGCCCCGGGACGCGCGGTCCGCAGGGCCTTCTCCACGGCCTTCGCGGCCTCGCCGACGGGTACGTCCCCGGGGTCTCCGCCCTCGTGCAGCAGGTCGACCTTGTACATGTCCGAGTCCCCGAGAAGGGCGCGCTGGATCCGGTAGAAGGTCTCGGCGACGCGTCCGAAGACCGCGGTGCGCGGATCCAGCCAGTCGGGCCGGGTGAAACCGGTCCAGGCTCCCTGCGGCACCACATGGGCGCCCGGATTGCGGTCGGCGAAGCCGGGCGGCACCGTACCGAAGTAGCCGGGGAGCACCGGGGTCATGCCCAGTTCGCGCACCCGTCCGACGATCCGCTGCGCGAGGCGCACCCGCCGGTCCAGAAGCTGCTGGGAGACCGGCCCGCCGAAGCCCGACATGTTCTGCAGCAGCCACCACGGCTGGTGCGCGGGGCCCGGTATCCACGCCCGCAGCTCGGCGTCGCCGTACCCGAACTCCTGGAAGGTGCGGTGGTAGACGGTGTCCGCACCGGCGTAGACGAGGACCTCGTTGTAGCCGTTCAGGGCCAGCACGTCGAGTTCGTGCTCCCAGTAGTCCCAGCCGCTGTACGGGCCTGTGTAGCCGTCGTTGGTGTCGTTGAGGACGAACCGGTGCGCGACGTTGGCGGACTTGACGAGCGGGGTCCGCAGGCCGGGCAGCCGGAGGGGGAGGGCGGTCTGCTCACCGTTCCAGGAGAAGTGGGCGTGCGCCGCCGATCTCAGGTAGTGGTGCACGCCGGTGAGCTGTACGGCCGGGGTGTTGCCCTCGACCACGATCCGGCCGGCCGTCCCGGACACCCGGAAGGCGTCAGCGCCGTCCCTGGCCGGCACGGTGCGGAAGGAGAACTGGTCGCAGTGGCGGGGGAGGAGCCGTGCCAGCGCCCGGGCAGCCGCGGGGCGCTGCGTCGCCGATGCGCTGCCGGGGCCGGCGCCGAGAGCGGCGGCGGCGCCGAGAGCGGTGAAGACCGTGCGTCGGCCGATGTCCATGGGGCGACTCCCTTATGGCGGGTGTGGCGGACTTATGGCGGGTGTGACGGACCGGATCACTGGCCGGGGATCTTAGCTTGTCGTTACGGTCCGCGATCGAACGCGGCTCGAACCAGGTGAGGGCTTCTGCAGTCACCGGACGTGGTCGCGGTCGTGGACGTGGCCGTAGTCGTGGCCTCCGGCTGATCCGTACCTCCGTCACAGAGCCAGAGGAGTCAGGGCGAAGGCTGTGGTCGTGAGTTCGGTGTATCAGGGTGTCCTGCGGGACGGGTCCGAGAAGGCGTCACATCTCCGGACGGATTGTCGTGTACGGACGGGCCGGTGCGGACGCTGGTCGACCTGTCACCCGCGCCGGAACACCGTCGTGGTCAAGTAGCCCTGTACGGAGGACCCAGTCAACGGCAGGTCGACTTCGTCCGGCTTCGCCGGGGCCTGGCCGGGGCGCCGCCGTGCTGACCTCGGTCCAGACCCGCGAGGTCATCGGGCGATGGTGGACGCCGGGCAGTGGTGGCCGAGTGACCTGGACCTCCTGCTGCCGCCGGCCCACGTCTGCCGGGTCGTCCTGGCCCCGCCCACCGGTGGCCCCGCGTCCACGTCAAACCGATCCGCAACAACGGCACCACCTTCGTCCCTCTCACCCGCGGTGGAAAATTCGACACCCGCATACCCCACGCACTGAACGGCTCCGGTCGCGACGCGGCAGCCGAAATCCTGGCCCTGTTCTCCACCAGCGGCGGACAGCTCCACGCCCGCCGGCGCTGATCGCGGACACGTCTGCGTCCGCTGTGAGACGTGTCCGCCTCGGCTGCGCCAGTGGTGGCCACCCGATCCGCGGACGCCGTATCGGACCGCACCGACCGATTTGCGATTTCAGCAAGGCTATTTGCCACCCAAAGGCATGTGCGCGCAGACTGCGTCCAGAAAGCGCTGGTTCACGATTCCCTTACAGGACAGATGGGGTTGCGGATGGAAAATCGCCATGTTGTGATCATTCCGATTGAGATCGACGAGGAGAAGGAAAGCTCGTATCTCGACGCCTGGCAGGATGCTGCGAACGTGATGGCAGCTCAACCCGGTTTCATTCGGACGTACATGTTCCGCACGATCGTTCCAGGGAGCGAATTCTCTCTCGTCAATGTGGCGGAATGGGAGTCCACCGCTCACTGGGAAGAGGCGATGAACGTCTGCCCGATGCTGGGACAGCGGATAGCCGTCGCCCATGCCTCGAACTACGAGGCGATCCGGACGGTCCTGCCTGCGCAGAGGCCGGGTTCCGGAGATGGTCACACGCCCGTCGGCCTGTCTCC
Source organism: Streptomyces sp. NPDC054757 (assembly GCF_053612185.1). Classification (NCBI taxonomy): domain Bacteria; kingdom Bacillati; phylum Actinomycetota; class Actinomycetes; order Kitasatosporales; family Streptomycetaceae; genus Streptomyces; species Streptomyces sp. NPDC054757. Next base: position 150,167 of record NZ_JBSHBW010000014.1, on the reverse strand, counting down.
GGTGGAGGCGCGTCGCCGCGTTGTGGACGGGGAGCTCACGCTGGTCGATGTCCGCGAGGACGATGAATGGGCGGCGGGTCACCCGACGGGCGCCGTCCACGCCGCGCTCAGTACATTTCCGGCCTCGCTGTCGGATGTGCCTGACGGCCCCCTGGCCTTCATTTGCCGCACGGGAAATCGCAGCATGCAGGGCGGCGCGCGGGCGATCCAAGGGGGCCGCTCCTCCGTCTACAGCGTGACAGGCGGCCTTGAGGCATGGGAAGCGGCTGGTTTGCCGGTTGCCCTCCCCGACCGCGGGGGCTCGGCGAACAACGGCAACCGTGCCGGAGCTGCGGTACATAAGGTCTGACGAAAGCAGAACCGGCGGATAACCGCCGCATACGTCCGCCGGCGTGAGGCCGGCCGGGTACGCCACCCGCCCCGCACCCTTCGGGAGTTCCCTACCGCCATTTGAGTCGGGGCTCGTTCATGCGGTGGGCGGCGATTTCCCGAAACGGGAATTGCAGCGGGTGCGGAATTTCAGAAAGGAACCATAGCGTGTTTTCTGTCGACACCCTGGAGTTCGAGGGGCTGGGCAACCGCAGTTACCTGGCCGGCGGTCCGAGAGCAGCGGTCGTGGTCGATCCGCCCCGTGACGTCGACCAGGTGATCGCCGCTGCCGCCCGGCGGGGGGTGCGCATCGCCTGCGTGGCGGAGACGCACGTGCACAACGACTACATCACCGGCGGTCTGGAACTGGCACGCCTCACCGGCGCCCGCTACCTGGTCCCGGCCGACGCCCACGTCTCCTTCCCGCGCACTCCCGTCACGGACGGCGACACGTTCGATGTGGACGAACACCTGGTGCTGCGTGCGATAGCCACCCCGGGCCACACCCCGCACCACACCTCGTACGCACTGGAGGAGGGGGGACGCGCGGTGGCGGTCTTCACTGGCGGCTCGCTGCTGATCGGCACCGTGGGGCGTCCGGACCTGGTGGACCCACGGCTGACCGAACGCCTGGCCCGCGCGCAGCACGCCTCCGCCCACCGGCTGGCGGCAACGCTCGACGACCAGGTGCCCGTGCTGCCCACGCACGGCTTCGGCAGCTTCTGTTCCTCCTCGCAGGCCGAGGGCGATGCGACCACGATCGGCAAGGAACGCACCAGCAACGACGCTCTCACCCTGGATGTGGACTCCTTCGTGAAGCGGGTCCTGGCTGGCCTGGAAGACGTACCCGCCTACTACGCGCACATGGGTCCGGCCAACGCCGCCGGCCCCGCGCCGGTCGACCTGACCCCGCCCGAGCCCGCCGACGCCGCACAGATCGCCGGGCGGCTGGCGGCGGGGGAGTGGGTGGTGGACCTGCGCAGCCGGGTCGCCTTCGCCGACGGCCATGTGGCCGGATCGTTCAACTTCGAGGGCACCGGCAAGCTGGCCACCCATCTGGCCTGGCTGATCCCGTGGGGCAAGCCGGTCACCCTGCTCGGCGACACCCCGGCGCAGATTGCCGACGCGCAGCGGGAGTTGACCCGGGTCGGCATCGACCGCCCGGCCGCCGCCAGCACCGGAGATCCGGTCACCTGGATTCGTGAGGGGGAACAGCTCGCTTCCTTCCCTCGCGCCCGCTTCGCCGACCTCGCCGATGCACGCAAGCGGGGCGAGGACGTGGTGGTACTGGATGTGCGCCGGGATTCCGAACGTGCGAACGGCTTCATCGAGAGCTCCGTGCACATTCCGCTCCACGAGCTGCACGGTCGGGTCGGCGAGATACCCGACGGCATGGTGTGGGTGCACTGCGCCGGCGGTATGCGGGCGGCGACCGCCGCTTCCCTTCTGGACGCGACCGGACGAAAGGTCACCGCCGTAGACGACGGCTTCGAGGCCGCCGCCGACACGGGCCTGAGCGTCACCCGGCCCTGATGTCCTGCTCCACCTGCACAGAAGAAGGCACGTGTTGTTCCTCTCCCCTCACCACGCTGACCACCTCGGCCCGAACATGCCTGCCCACCTGCCCCAAGCTGTCCTCACCACCGCCTTCACCGCCCAGCCACCTTTCTGATCAAATACCGCTGACCCGCCAACTGGAGCGACTTCTCAGCTTGTTCTTCAACCCTTGGCGGGGCCTCAGCGGCGGCAGTAGATTCTCCGCAGTGACCTTGATGGAGACGCAGGGCCTCGCGTCGATGACCGACGAGGCGCAGTTGAGTTGGAGGGCGCTGGGGGACATGACTCGGCGGCCCGCCGTGGTCATGCTCCACGGCGGGCCGGGTCTACCGGACTATTTGAGCCAAGTCGCCCCCATGGTCGCGGACCTCGCGCCCGTGTACCGGTACGACCAGCGCGGCACGGGCCACTCCCGGTGGCGGGGCCGCCATTCCTTCGCCCGGCATGTCAACGATCTCGTGGAGCTGCTCGACGCATGGGACGTGCCCAGGGCTGTGCTCATCGGGCACTCCTACGGAACTGACCTGGCGAGTCGGTTCTGCCTGGCGCACCCGGACCGGGTTGCCGCGATGCTGCTGATGTGCGGGCCGTTCGTCGGCGATTGGCGCACGGAGGACAGAGCGGAGCGAGACCGCCGCATGTCCGCAGCTCAGCAGGTACGGCTCCGCGAACTGGAGGAACTGCCGCACCGCACGGAGGAGCAGGAAGTCGAGCTGCTCACGCTGGCCTGGTTCACCGATCACGCCGATGCCGAACGGGGGTGGCGCTGGGCCGCGCAGGGTGCCCGGCGGCGTCGCCCCGTCAACTGGGCCATGAACGGTGATCTCGGCAAGGCAGGGCGCGCGGACCCGCTCGATGAGCATCTTGCCGAGCTGCGCGCGTGCCTGCCCGCGCGGGCGGAGCTTGTCGGTGGCGCCGACGATCCCCGCCCCGTATCGGCTCTGGAATCACTCGCGCTCCGGCTCGGTCTTCCGCTGACGCGGATCGAGGGCGCTGGGCACGAGCCCTGGTTGGAGCAGCCCGACGTCGTGCGTGCACACCTTCGGCGATTCGTGCAACGCGCAGTGGGCTCGTAGGGCTTCGACCGGTCTGTCAGCTGCTCCCGATCGGGCCTGGGCGGGCCGGACCCCGCGACTGCGGCACGATCCGCCGGGCAGCCCCTGAGCCGCTCACCGGGGCATCCGTCGGACGCGGGGACGGCTGCACCAGCTCCGGTCAGTCCGTGGGCGCCGCCGTGGCGGGGCCGTCCCACAGCCGCAGGCCGACGGTCAGCCCGTGGACACAACGGGCCGCGAGCTCGGCCGGGCCGCCGGGGCCGTGGTCCGGTGCGTCCGACGCGGCCCAGACCTCGACGGCGACACGCATCGCGGTGTTGGCGGCGGCGGAGGCCAGCCTGATCTCCAGCGGGTCCGCCCCACCGCCCGCCAACGCGGCGAGCACCGGGGTGAGTTCCTCCTCGGCGTCGTGGGTCACCCGGAGCCAGACGGAGAGCAGGCCCGGATGGGTGTCCATCGCGCGGATCAGCCCCCGGGTCCAGTGCAGCGCCTGGGTCTCGGCCTCGTCGGTGGGGGTGAGCGCGCGCAGCGTGGCGCGTTCGAGCGCCAGGGGTGCGGGCAGGTCGCCCGGGGTGTCGCGCAGATCGGCGATCCACTGCCGCACGCCGCTGGAGAGCAGGGGGGCGACCGCGTCCTCCTTCGTCCGGAAGTACCGGTAGAAGGTGCGCAGCGCGATGCCCGATGCGCGGGCGATGTCCTCGGCTGTGGTGCCGTCGGCGCCCCGTTCGGCGAAGAGGGCGGCGGCGGTGCGGGCGATCTCCAGCTGGGTCGCCGCCTTGCGGCGCTCGGTGAGCGAGGGCCGGCCGGTGGCTGTCCGGGGCGTGTCTGGCATGCCCCAAGGGTATGTCCCGGTGCCGCTGTCCTGCTCGATCTGCCTTTCTGGCACAACGTGCCATAAAGGCGTACCGTGCAGAAGAAGGGTTCGAAGGCGAGCCCGGAACGGAGACAGGAACAATGAACCGCTTTGACGGACGCCGCGTACTGGTCACCGGTGGTGGCTCGGGCATCGGGCAGGCCACTGTGGCCCGCATCCTCGCCGAGGGCGGCACCGTCGTCGCCGCCGACATCGTCGAGGCGGGCCTCGACACCACCCGCGAGCAGGCGCGCGCGGCAGGGACCGAGAGCCGGCTCACCACGGTCGTGGCCGACATCTCGGACGAGGCGTCGGTGCGCTCGGCCATCGGCGGCGCCATCAGTGATCTGGGCGGCCTGGACGCGCTGGTCAACGCGGCGGGCATTCTGCGGTCCTCGCACACCGCGGACACGAGCCTGGAGTTCTGGAACAGGATGCTCGCGGTGAACCTGACCGGCACCTTCCTGGTCACCCGCGAGGCGCTGCCCGCGCTGCTGGCGGACGGCAAGGGCGTGGTGGTCAACTTCAGCTCCACGTCCGCGAGCTTCGCCCACCCGTACATGGCGGCCTACGCGGCGACCAAGGGCGGTATCCAGTCCTTCACCCACGCCATAGCCATCGAGTACGCCAAGCAGGGGCTGCGGGCGGTCTGTGTCGCGCCGGGCTCCATCGCCTCGGGCATGACCAGCGACCCGGGCCTGCCCGCGGACGCCGACCTCAGCCTGCTCGCGAAGCTCTCCCCGGCCATCGGCCAGGGCTTCGCCGGGCCGGAGACGGTGGCGGGTGTGATCGCCATGCTCGCGTCCGACGACGGCGCGTTCGTGACGGGCACCGAGCTCCGTATCGACGGCGGTACGCACGCCTGAGCCGTGCCATCCGGCGGCCGGGGCAGCCACCGCCCAGCCGGCCGCCCGACGGAGCCTCTCCGCCGGGCGGCCGACGAGCGGCCGACGAGCGGTGGCTGTCCGGTATGGGCAGACTGGAAGCACCGGACGAGGCGCCGTCGGCGGCGCCCGGCCCCTCAGCGCAGCGCCGCCCCGACACGCGGCGGGCGTGGGGCGGCGGAACCGGACGGTTCCCGGCGGACGAGGAGGAGATCCCGGTGGATGCCGCAGGCGTGGAATGGAGCGACGCGGTCTCCGGGGCCCCCTGTTGGGTCAACCTGACCGCACGGGATCTGGTGGCGGCCCAGGACTTCTACGGCGCCGTCATGTCCTGGCGGTTCCGGCCGGCGAAGCTCGGCGAGGAGTTCAGCGTCGCCCTTCTGGACGGATCCCCGGTCGCCGGTATCGGTGCGCTCGCGCCCACCCTCCAGGTCGCCGTCGCCTGGACCCCGTTCTTCGCCGTCTCCGACGTGGACGTGGCAGCCGCCCGGATCAGGGAGCGCAGCGGCACGGTGGCCATCGGACCGGTCTCCCTCGTCTCGGGGCGCGGAGCGCTGGCCGCCGACCGGGAAGGCGCGGTCTTCGGGATCTGGGAGGGACAGCTCCTCTCCGGCTGGGAGGCGTGGCGCGACAGCACCCCCGCCTGGCTGCGGCTGCGTACCCGTGACGCCTTCGACGCGGCGATCTTCTACGGGGGAGTGCTCGACTGGGCCACCGGGCTCCCGGGCAGCTGCGAGGTCGAGTACGAGGAGGACGAGGTGGTCCTGCGCAGTGGGGGTCACGTGGTCGCCCGCCTCAGCTCCGGCGCGCTGGAGGCGGCTCGCGATCCGGCGATCCGGCCGCACTGGCAGGTGCACTTCCCGGTGCCCGACGTCTCGGTCTGTGTAGCGGCGGCGCTCGCGCACGGCGGCACCGTGGTCGCCCGCCACTCGACGCCCTCCGGTATGGAGGCGACACTGTGCGACCCGGACGGCGGTCTGTTCACCGTGACCCCGCTGCATCCCGGTGACGTGGGGGCCCGGCTCTCGCCGGGGCCGGCCGAGTAGGGGAGACCGGTGGGGGCTGAGCAGGGGCTGGGCGTTACGCGGAGGCTGGGCGCCACGCCGTGACCGGACGTCAGCCCGCTGTGCCTGAACATCACGCCGTGACGGAACGCCATGCTGTGGCCGAACGCTGCACCGGGCCGGCCGGCGCGCCGGGACCGACCCCGTAGGCGTTCCCGGCTCCTGCGGGCACGTGCTGTCAGGTCGGGTACCGGCAGTCGCCAACCGGCAGTCGCCAATCCGCAGTCGCCAACCGGCAGTCGCCCACCCGTAAGAGGCAGCCCGCGATCCACGGCAGAAGGGCCCCGCCGTTCTGCGCAGATCCCGTTCGAGCGGGGCGGGCTGACCGGCGGCGCCCGTGGGAGGAGCCGGGCCGGTCCGTCACCGCATCCCCAACACCCCTGCGCTCAAGCGCCGTTCGGTGCCACCCCCGTATCGCCTCTGCTCACTCTCCCCAGCAGGCAAGCCTTTGGCCATGGGACACCCATCGGCTGCCCCCGAGAGTAAAACGCGGGTACAGACGCCCCCGGTCATCTTGTTGACGTGTTCCTGGCGAACGTAGGTTGTGGCCGCCTCGCCGCGTACCCCGCAGGCCGGGGCAGCAAAGGCACCCGCACAGCTCCTCGTTCCCCCACAAGACGGAGGCAGAAAGTTGTTGCGCAGATCCCTTTCCCTCACGGCGGTGGCCGGTATGGCCGCCGCCGCGCTCGCGCTGGCCGCACCCATCGGCCAGGCGGCGCCCGCCTCTTCGGGCTCATCCGCCCATGGCGTCAAGGTCGCCCGCTCGTGTGCGCAGCCGACGAAGAAGGACTACATGGCGTGCAACGCACTCCATGTCACGTCCGGCACCCCCGCGTCGGCGAACGCCGAGCGCAACCTGACCGCGGCCGCGGCGCCGTCGGGCCTCGGCCCGTCCTCGCTCCAGGCGGCGTACAAACTCCCGTCCGCATCGGCGGGTTCGGGTGCGACCGTGGCGATCGTCGACGCGTACGACGACCCGAAGGCCGAGTCCGACCTGGCGACCTACCGTAAGCAGTACGGGCTTTCGGCGTGCACCACGGCCAACGGCTGCTTCAAGAAGGTCGGCCAGTCCGGCACCTCCAGCCTGCCTTCGGCCGACGGCGGCTGGGCCGAGGAGATATCCCTCGACCTCGACATGGTCAGCGCGGCCTGCCCCAACTGCCACATCCTCCTGGTGGAGGCCACGTCACCGACGATGGCCAACCTGGGCACCGCGGTCAACACGGCCGTCAAGCTCGGCGCCAAGTACGTCTCCAACAGCTACGGCGGCGGCGAGTCCTCCTCCGACAGCTCGTACGACACCAAGTACTTCAACCACCCCGGTGTGGCCGTCACCGTGAGCTCCGGTGACGACGGCTACGGCGCCGAGTACCCGGCGTCGTCGCGCTATGTCACCGCTGTGGGCGGTACGTCGCTCAAGACCGCTTCCTCCACGCGCGGATGGGTGGACACGGTGTGGAGCGGCGCCGGTTCGGGCTGCTCCGGCTATGACGCCAAGCCCACGTGGCAGAAGGACACCGGCTGCGCCAAGCGCACGGTCGCCGATGTGTCCGCGGTCGCCGACCCCAACACCGGCGTCGCCGTGTACGACTCGTACAGCCCCGGCACCGGCTGGATGGTCTTCGGCGGCACCAGCGCGTCGTCGCCCCTGATCGCGGCGGTCTACGCACTCGCGGGCACCCCGTCGTCGGGCTCCACCCCGGCGTCGTTCCCGTACGCGCACACCGGTTCGCTCAATGACGTCACCAGCGGCTCGAACGGCAGCTGTGGCTCGTCCTACCTGTGCACCGGCAAGGCCGGCTACGACGGCCCGAGCGGCCTCGGCACCCCCAACGGAACCGCGGCCTTCACCGGCTGACATCCGTTGTTCCCTCCTTGCGGGGCGGTCCCCTGGGGGCCGCCCCGCAAGGCTGTCCGCACGCCCCACCGGGGGATGCCGGACGAGAGCGCCCCTCAGGGCGCCGCCGCCGGAGCGTTCAGCTCCCGGCCCCGTCGGGCGGCAGGTCCTCCAGCAGACTCCCCAGCGCGCCGAGCACCAGCCGGGAGATCTCCTCGGGAGCGGCGCTCGCCAGGGGTTCCCTGGCCACGACGACCCGCATCAGGCCGATCCCGAGCAGCCACGCCATGGCCAGATCCGCGCGCAGGAGACTGTCCTCCTCTGCGGACAGGGTGGACAGTGCCGCCGAGTACGCGTCGCCCACGGCCCGGACCATGTCGCCCACCTCGCCACCGGCCCCGATGGACCGCAGATAGACGGCCAGCGGCAGATCGGCCGTCTCCTTCCCGCCATCGGTGAGCATCCCGCGCAGAGCGGTGGCGAACAGCCGCTCCGGCGCCGTCGTGCGCACCTGCTCCTGGCCCCCGGACGCCATCACCTCGGTGAGCAGCGCCTGCTTCGAGCCGAAGTAGCGGAACAGCAGAGCCTGGTTGACCCCCGCGTGCGCGGCGATGTCGCGTACCGTCGCCGCCTCGTATCCCCGCTCGGCGAAGAGCTTCGCCGCCGCGTCGAGGAGCAGTCGCCGGGTGCCCCGGGCGTCACGGCGCCGCTCGGCAGGTCCGTCGGCCGGGTGTTCCCCCATGATCCGTTTCCTCCTCGATGAGGCGTCAGCATAACGGCCGTATACCGCCGTTGACGGTGCCCTGTCGCGCATCTAGCGTTTGTAAGCAGGTGCTTACAAAAGAGGAGAGCAGCGTGACCACAGCCAGCACGGAACCTCTCGCCTATCCCTTCAACGCGGCCGAGGGGCTTGCCCTGGCCGAGGAGTACGAACAGGTACGCAACCGCCCGGGACTGCTGCGGGTCCGGATGGCCTACGGCGAGCCGGCCTGGCTCGTCACCCGCTACGAGGAGGCCCGCTTCGTCCTCGGTGACCTGCGCTTCAGCCGGGCCGAGGGGTACAAGCACGACGAACCCCGTCAGGGCGAGGGCCGCAGGGACAGCGGCATCCTGGGCATGGACCCGCCGGACCACACCCGGCTGCGCTCGCTGGTCGCCAAGGCGTTCACCGTCCGTCAGGTCGAGAAACTCCGGCCCCAGGTGAAGGAGTTGACCGCCTCGCTGCTGGACCGGATGGAGGCCGCCGGACCGCCGGTCGACCTGGTCGAGGAGTACGCGCTGCCGATCCCGGTCGCCGTGATCTGCCGGATGCTGGGTGTGCCGGAGGAGGACCGGCCCAAGTTCCGGGTCTGGAGTGACGCCGCGCTCTCGACGAGTTCGCTGACGGCCGAGGAGTTCGACGCCAACCGTGAAGAACTCCGCGCCTATATGGCCGGGTTGATCGCCCAGCACCGCGCCGATCCGCGTGACGACCTGATGACGGCCCTGATCGAGGCCAGGGACGGCGGCGACCGGCTCTCCGAACTCGAACTGGTCGACCTCTGCGTCGGGATCCTGGTCGCCGGGCACGAGACCACCGCGAGCCAGATCCCCAACTTCGTCCATACCCTGCTGGACCACCCGGGGGAGTGGCAGCGGCTGGGCTCCGAGCCGGGCCTGATCGACGGCGCGGTGGAGGAACTGCTCCGCTTCGTACCGCTGGGCAGCGGCGCGGGCCAGCCACGCTACGCCAAGGAGGACATCGAGGTCGGCGGGACCCTGGTCCGCGCCGGCTCTCCCGTCCTGGTGGCGGTGGGCGCGGCCAACCGGGACGCCCTGCGCTTCTCGGCCCCTGGCAAGCTGGACCTCTCACGCGCGGCCAACCAGCACCTCGGTTTCGGCCATGGCGTCCACCACTGCCTGGGCGCCCCGCTGGCGCGGCTCGAACTCCAGGAGGCACTGGGCGCGCTCACCGCCCGCTTCCCGGATCTCCGGCTGGCCGGTGACATCGTCTGGAAGGGCGAGATGCTGGTCCGCGGCCCCCGGGTCATGCCGGTGGGGTGGTGAGCCGATGACCTGGCATGTGGAGGTGGACCGCAACCAGTGCATGGCGTCGGGGATGTGCGCCGGAGCCGCCCCCGATCTCTTCGCCCTCGACCACGACCGGGCCCGTGCGCTCCGCAGCGAGATCGAGGAGGACGAACGGGCCCTGGACGCCGCGGACATCTGCCCGGCGATGGCCATCGCCGTCCACGACGGGGAGAAACCCATCGGCCCGCGCCCGTAGGAACGGGCGGGAGTCCGGCGCGCCGCCCCTCCGCGGTCTTCGCGTCTTCGCGTACGTCCGCGAGGGGCGGCGCGGCCGTCCGGCCCCGTCACACGTCCAGCAGCCACCGGGCCGCCGCGCCGAGCGCCGCGTCCGCCTCCGGGAGGACACCGGCGCCGCCGAGGAAGCCGTGGAACATCCCCCGCTCCACGCGCACTTCGGCCGGGACGCCCGCCTCGCGCAGCAGCTCCGCGTAGTCCCTGCCCTCGTCCCGCAGCGGGTCGCACTCGGGCAGTATCAGCAGTGCGGGAGGCAGCCCGCCCAGGTCGCCCGCGCGCACCGGGGACGCGTAGGGCTCAGCGCCGTCGCCGTCCGGCCCGAGGTACTGCTGCCAGTACCAGCGCATATGGGCGGTGGTGTGGAAGAATCCGGTGGCGTACTCGGTGGCCGAAGCGGTCTCCAGACGGTGGTCGAGTACCGGGTAGACCAGCAGCTGGGCCGCGATGGCCGGACCGTCGGAGTCCCGGGCCATCAGGGCGGCCGCCGCCGCCAGGTTGCCGCCGCTGGAGTCGCCCGCGACGATCAGCCGGGACGGGTCGCAGCGCAGCTCACGGGCGCGCCCGGCTGCCCACTCCAGGACGGCGTGGACATCGAGCAGCGCGCAGGGGAACCGGTGCTCGGGCGCCCGGCGGTAGTCGGCCGACACCACCAGCGCCCCGGTGCGCGAGGCGAGTTCACGGCAGAGCCCGTCATGGGTGTCCAGGCCACACATCACCCAGCCGCCGCCGTGGCAGAAGACGATGAGCGGCCGGCCGCCGTCCGTACGGTGCGGATCGGGTTCGTAGATCCGTACGGGCACGGGTGAAGCGCCCGCTGGGCCCGGTACGTACGCGTCGCCCACCCGCGCGATCTCCGGGAGCCCGCGGGCCGGTCCGGCCGATGAGGCGGCGCGCAGGGCGGCCACGTCCAGGGGGCCGTCGACCGGGTCGGGGAAACCGTGGGCCAGTGCGTCGGCGAAGCGGCGTGCGGCAGGGGTGAGGCTCATCCGGTGGTCAGCCCCCCGTCCACGGTGAACTCTGCTCCGGTGATGTAGGAGGAGGCGTCGGACGCCAGGAAGCGGACCAGTTCGGCGATCTCGTCCGGTCTGCCCATGCGCCGCAGTGGCACCCGCGGGTGCTCCCGCTGCCCGGCGTCCTCGCCCAGCGCCCCCGCGACCATCGGGGTGTCGACCATCCCGGGATGCACCGAGTTGACCCGGATGCCGTCCGCCGCGAGATCCAGGGCGACGTGCTTGCTGAGCCCGCGCAGCCCGAACTTGCTCGACCCGTAGGCCGCGTGCTGCGCGATGCCCACCATTCCCGCGGTAGACGAGATGTTGACGATGGATCCGCCTCCCGCGTCCCTCAGGGCGGGGAGCGCGGCCTTGATGCCCAGGAAGGGCCCGAGCAGATTGACGCGGAACAGCAGTTCGAAGTTCTCCTGCGTCTCGGCATCGACCGGGGCGGTACGCCACAGGGCGGCGTTGTTGACGAGGATGTCCAGCCGCCCGAAACTCCGTACGGCCGTCTCGACCGCCGTCTCCCAGCTCGCCGCGTCCGTCACATCGTGCGGGACGAAGACCGCGGCCCCGCCGAGACCGGCGGCGACCTCGCGGCCCTCCTCCTCCCGGACATCGGTGATCACGACCCGGGCGCCCGATGCGACGAACAGCCGTGCCTCGACGGCTCCCTGGCCGCGGCCGGCTCCGGTGATCAGCGCCACCTTGCCGTCCAGCCGTACTGCGTCCGCTGCCGCCGCTGCCGCGTCCGCGGCCTCCCGGGCGGTCACTTCTCGCCGTCCAGCGCCCGGAAGTGCGGGATGACCGTCTCGCCCCACTGGCGGATGGTCTCCATGCACGCCTCCTGCGGCACCGTGCCCATCTGGATCAGGCACATCACCTCGTCCACTCCGATCTGCCGCAGCTTCTCGACATAGGCGATGGCGGTGTCCGCGGTGCCGTAGGCGTGGTCCGCGTTGTAGGTGCCGGTGTCGACCGGGCGGGCCGGGATGTTGGCGTCGTGCAGCCTGGCGACCAGTTCGTCACGCTCGCGGGCCAGCACCGCCACATGGTCCTCGTCCTCGTCGTCCCCGGTGGGGGCGGGCGAGTTCCCGTACCAGTGCGCGATGGACTCGGCGAAGAAGCGCTGGCCCCGGGTGCCGATGCGCAGCGCGCGCTCCGCGTCGTCGAGGACGATCGTCGGGCAGAGCGCCGAGAAGTGGTCGTTGACCTCGGTCGACACACACCGCTCGCCGCTCCTGGCGGCGATGGCCTCGTCGTACACCGCACGCATCGCACGGACGTCGTCGGCCCCCGCGAAGCCCATCACCAGGGCGCCGATGCCCAGTTCGGCGGCGAGCTTGAGGGTGTCGTGCTTGCTGCACGCCATGAAGAGGGGCGGATGCGGGTCCTGCACAGGGCGGGGCAGGATGGCGCCGGGGCCGATGTCGATCGAGCCGTGCCACTCGAAGCGCTCCTCGCGCCAGGCGGCGGAGAAGATCCGCAGCGCCTCCTCCATCTGCGGATAGGTGTCCTCGGGGCGCACCCCGTACATGGACATCTCCTGCTTCGTCGCGCCGCGCCCCGAGCCGATGTCGACGCGTCCGCCGGAGAGCACATCGAGCATGGCCGCGCGCTCGGCGACCCGGACCGGGTGCTGGTACCCGAAGGGCATCGTGACGACGCCGTGGCCGATGCGGATCCGGGAGGTCCGGGCGGCGACCCAGGTCAGGAAGATCTCGGACGCGCTCATGTGCGCGTACTGCGAGAGCGAGTGGTGCTCGACGGCCCAGATCCGGTCGAAGCCCACCTCCTCGGCGTACACGGCCTGTTCGACGCAGTCGTTGATGACCTGGCGTTCGCGTTCCGGGGTCGGGTTCGAGAGCTGAGCCTCGAAGATCATGGAGAACTTCATGGGATGCCTCCGAGTATTTCGATTAGGAATACTTCTATCAGGCATAGGTGGAGGACGGAAGGGGCGGGGCCCCGGCCGCCCGCCGTGGTCTGCCCGGACGCGGCCGGACCGTAGACTGCGGGGCGTGGCGGAGAAGCGGACGAGCAGCGAACAGGGCGGCGAGCAGGGCGGACAGCGGGGCGCCGGGTCCGGCAGGCCGGCGCTCCCGGCGACCAGCTGGGCCGTGCTGGGGCTGCTCTCCTTCGGCGAGGAGCTGTCCGGCTACGACCTGAAGAAGTGGTCGGACTGGTCGCTGCGGTTCTTCTACTGGAGCCCGTCGTTCTCGCAGATCTACGGGGAGCTCAAGCGGCTGGACAAGGTCGGCTATGTGACCTCCCGGATGGTCGCCCAGGAGACCGGCAACCGGGACAAGCGGGTCTACGCGATCACCGCCGAGGGGATGGACGCCGTACGGGAATGGGCGCGCGAGGCGCCCGTCGAGCCGCCCGTGCTCAAGCACGGCGTCATGCTGCGGATCTGGCTCGGCCACCTGCTGGAGGCCCGGCAGATGCGCGATGTGCTCGGCACCCACCGCGAGTACGCGGAGAAGATGCGGCAGCGCGCCGAGGTCGACATCGCCGGGGCGCGGGACGAGGAGGCGTGGGCCTACCCCACCCTCACCCTCAAGTGGGCCGAGCGGTACTACGCTTCGGAGCGCGATCTGGCCGACTCGATGCTCGCCGACCTGGAGGAGCTGGAGCGCAGGCGGCCGTAGCCCCGCCGGAAGTACAGCAGCGGCCCGGCCTCGCCGTGCCGCTCCAGCGTGGTGACCCGGCCGAGCGCGATCAGATGGTCGCCGCCGGGGAAGGTGTCCGCGAGCTCGCACTCGACGGTGGCCAGCGCCCCGTCCAGCAGCGGTGCGCCGTTGGCGCCGGGCCGCCAGCCCGCGTCCCGGAACTTCTCCTGGCCGGTCACCGCGAACTGCCTGCACAGCGGCTGCTGTTCGGCGGCGAGGATGTTCACCGCGAAGCGGCCGGCCGCGCGGATGTGCGGCCAGGTCGTCGAGGTGAGGGCCGGGCAGAAGCAGATCAGCGGCGGATCCAGAGATACCGCTGAGAAGGACTGGACGGCCATTCCGGTGGGGCGTCCGTCGCTCTGGATCGCGGTGATGACCGCGACCCCGGTGCAGAAACTGCTGAGTACCTCCCGCATGGAGTCGTCGAATCCCGGCGTGGAGTGGGGTGTGAGGGTCGGCATGCTGCCTCCAATGTTCCTACTAGGTGTATGCCTAACCGAAACACGTGTGATTGGATACCGGCCACGCCCGCACGTCAAGTAGGGAGGGTCATCATCAGCACGGACCAGGTGCCACCGCCCACCACCCTCGCGCAGCTGACGGACTTCGCGGCCCGCGCCCACGGGGATCTCGACGCCCTCGCCGACGGAGAGGTGCGCTGGGACTTCGGACAGCTGGACGAGGCGGTCCGCGCCGCGGCGCGAGCCGTCATCGCCCTCGGCGTGGAACCGGGCGACCGGGTGGCGCTATGGGCCTCCAACAGCCGCGCATGGATCACCGCAGCCCTCGGCGCGCTCTCGGCCGGGGGTGTCCTCGTGCCCCTCAACACCCGCTACAAAGCGGCCGAGGCCGCCGACATCATCCGCCGCAGCGGGGCCCGCACCCTTCTCACCGAACGCGGCTTCCTCGGTATCGACTACGTCGCCATGCTGCGGGACTCCGGAGAGGACCTCGGCGCGCTCGAAACCGTCGTCGTACTCCGGGGCGGGGCGACCGGACCCGCGCTGGGCTGGGACGACTGTCTCGCACGCGGCCGGCAGGTCTCCGAGGCCCACCGGTCCGCCCGCGCCGCCGCCGTCGCGCCGGACGACCTCGCCGACATCCTCTACACCTCGGGCACCACCGGCCTCCCCAAGGGCGTCATGAGCACCCACCGGCAGGTGCTCGCCGGTATCGGGGCCTGGTCCCGGGCCGTCACCCTGCGTCCGGGCGACCGCTATCTGCTGCTCAACCCCTTCTTCCACACCTTCGGATACAAGGCCGGCTTCGTCGCCTGCCTGCTGCGCGGCGCGGCCATGGTCCCCGAGGCGGTCTACGACGTGGACCGGGTACTGCGCCGGATCGCGGAGGAGCACATCAGCGTGCTGCTCGCCCCGCCGACCGTCTTCCACGGCCTGGTACGCCACCCGCGCCTCGCGGGCCACGACCTCGGAGCGCTGCGCCTGGCGGGCACCGGGGCCTCCGTCGTACCGGTCGAACTCGTCGACGAGATACGCGAACGGCTCGGCGTACCCGGCGTGTTCACGGCCTACGGGCTCACCGAGTGCATGGGGGTCGTCGCCGTCTGCCCCGTCGACGCCGACGCGTGGAGCGTCTCGCACACCGTCGGTCTGCCGCTCCCCGGAACCGAGATCCGCATCGTCGGCCCCGGCGGCCCGGCCGGTGACGCGCTGCCGCCGGGCCGCGCCGGGGAGATCGCCGTACGCGGCCCCCAGGTCATGCGCGGATACCTCGACGACCCGGGGGCCACCGCCCGCGTCATCGACGGCGACGGCTGGCTGTACACCGGCGACATCGGCGTACTGGACGCACGCGGCTACCTCTCGATCACCGACCGGCTCAAGGACATGTACGTCGTCGGCGGCTTCAACGCCTACCCCGCCGAGGTCGAGAACGTCCTGCGCTGCCATCCCCTGATCACCGAGGCCGCGGTGGTCGGCGCCCCCGACGAACGGCTCGGCGAGGTCGGCGTCGCCTATCTGGTCACCGAGGGCGGGCAGCGCCCCGACCCGGCCGAACTCACCGCATGGACCCGGGAACGGCTCGCCAACTTCAAGGTCCCGCGCCGCTTCCATGTCGTCCCGGAGCTGCCGCGCAACGCCAGCGGCAAGATCCTCAAGGCCCGGCTGCGGCGCGCCGAAGAGAGGGCCCGCCAGGAAGAGGCCAACCCGCAAGAGGCCGACCCGGAAGGAGAGAGCCGATGAGATTCGGCGAGGAGCACCAGGAACTGCGCACGGCCGTACGGTCGCTGCTGGCCCGGCACGAAGGGGCCGCCGCCTGGGGGCCGCTGACCCGCCAGATCGGGGCCGCGGGACTGGCCGTTCCCGAGGAGTACGGCGGTGCGGGGTGCGGCCCCGTCGAGGTCCATGTGGTCATGGAGGAGCTGGGAAGGTCCCTGGCCCCGGTCCCGTATCTCGGCTCCGCCGTCCTCGTCACCCAGGCGCTGCTGGCCGCGGGCGACACCGAGCTGCTGCCCGCGCTGGTGGACGGCGGGAGCACCGGGGCTCTCGCCTGGGCGGAGAACGGATCGTGGCGGCCGGAAGCCGTACGGGCCCATGCCGTACGCGGCCCCGGCGGCTGGCGGATCAGCGGGGTCAAGGAGCACGTCCTGGACGGGGCCGACGCCGATGTACTGCTGGCCGTCGCCCGTACCGAGGCCGGTCTCGCGCTCTTCCATGTCCCGCCGGACGCCGGCGGTGTCACCCGGAAGACGCACACCACCATGGATCTGACCCGGCCGCAGGCGACGCTGACCTTCGACGGGGCCGAGGCCCGACCCGTCGCAGCCGACGGCGACCAGGTCCTCGCCCATGTCAGGGATCTGGCCTGTACGGCCCTGGCCGCGGAGCAGGTCGGCGCAGCGGAGCGCTGTCTCGAACTGACCGTCGCCCATGTGCGCGACCGGGTGCAGTTCGGCCGGCCGATCGGCTCGTTCCAGGCGGTGAAGCACCGGCTCGCCGACGCCTTCGTACGGGTCGAGTCCGCGCGCTCCGCCGCACTCGGGGCCTCCTGGGCCGCGGCGGACGGCTCGGCCGACCTGTCGCGGTACGCGGCCGTCGCCAAGTCCGCCTGCTCCGAGGCATTCTCGGCGGTGGCCGGGGACATGATCCAGCTGCACGGCGGAATCGGCATCACCTGGGAGCACGACGCCCACCGCTACTTCAAACGGGCCCACGGCTCGGCCCGGCTCTTCGGCTCACCGGCCGGGCACCGCGACCGTATCGCCGAGGCGGTGATCGGACCGCCCGGGGCCCTGGCCGGAGCGCGGGGTGCCCTGGCCGGGCCGCCCGGGGCCGGTGCGGAGCGCCTCGGCTGACACCGGCGCGGCGGCCGGCCCGCCGGAGGGTACAGCGCCGGCCGTGCCACCCCTCTTCTCCCTTATCTCCTCTCCCCAGCGATCGTTTGGCAGGTGTAGGTGTCATGGGCAGTACCGAGACGTTCCGCTCGGAGTTCCGTACGTGGCTGCGGTCCGCGCTCACCGGAGAGTTCGCCGCGCTCAGGGGCCGTGGCGGTCCCGGCCGGGAGCACGAGGCGTTCGCCGAACGGCTGGCCTGGGAGCGGCATATGGCCGCTGCGGGCTGGACCTGCGTCGGCTGGCCGGAGGCGTACGGCGGACGCGGCGCGACCCTGGAGGAGCAGGTCGCCCTCCACGAGGAGTACGCACTGGCCGACGCCCCGGCCCGGGTGGGGCACATCGGTGAACAGCTGCTCGGCCCCACACTCATCGCCTTCGGTACGGACGGGCAGCGGGCCCGCTTCCTGCCGGGGATCAGATCGGTCGGCGAACTGTGGTGCCAGGGATACAGCGAACCCGAAGCGGGCTCCGACCTCGCCAATGTCCGTACCCGGGCCGAGCGGGACGCGGACGGGTGGTCGGTCACCGGCCAGAAGATCTGGACCTCGCTGGCCCATGAGTCCCAGTGGTGCTTCCTGGTGGCCCGCACCGGCCAGGGCGCCCGCCGGCACGAGGGGCTCTCCTGTCTGCTCGTGCCCATGGACCAGCCGGGGATCGACGTACGGCCCATCACTCAGCTGACCGGCACCAGCGAATTCAACGAGGTCTTCTTCGACGGGGCCCGCACCGCCGCGGAGAACGTCGTGGGGGATCCCGGCGACGGCTGGCGGGTCGCCATGGCCACCCTCGGTTTCGAGCGCGGCGTCTCCACCCTCGGCCAGCAGGTCGGGTTCCGGCGCGAGCTGGAGGCGCTGATCGCTCTGGCACGGCGCAACGGCGCGGCGGACGACCCGCTGGTCCGCGACCGGCTTGCCCGCGCCTGGACCGGTCTGGAGATCATCCGGTTCAACGCCCTGCGGATGCTGGACGGCGCCGCCGCCGGGGCTCCCGGGCCGGAGGCATCCATCAGCAAGATCTACTGGGCGACCTGGCACCAGGAGCTCGGCGAGCTGGCCATGGATGTCCGCGGCGCGGGCGGCATGCTGGCGGACGGCGCGCCGTACGACCTGGACGACTGGCAGCGGCTCTTTCTCTTCTCACGCGCCGACACCATCTACGCCGGGTCGAACGAGATCCAGCGCAACATCATCGCGGAGCGGGTGCTCGGCCTGCCGAAGGAGGCGCGGGCCTGACCCCGGCCGGGTGCCCGGTGCCGGGCCCCGGCCGGGCGCCGCCGCCGGGCGCCCCGGCAGCCGGGCGGCGTTCCCGGCATCCGGGGGCCGGGCATCCGCTACGTCAGCAGCCTCGCCCGGAGCTTGTGCAGCGTCCCGGCGTCCAGGCCCAGTCCCTTCGAGAGATAGCCGTCGAAACCGCCGTACCGGTGGGTCACCTCGCCGAGCGCCGCACCGATGTACTCCTTGCGGACCTCCTGCAGCGGCACGATCAGCTGCGGATCCTTCATGACCCCCGAACTCTTCAGCCCCGCGCGGGTCCTGAGGTCGGCGGCCCTGCGGATGGTGTTGGAGAGCAGATAGTCCGACTCGGCGGTGCGGGCCGGGACACCCACCGCCCGCAGCAGGACGTAACTCATCCAGCCGGTACGGTCCTTGCCCGATGTGCAGTGGAAGAGGAGCGGAAGCCCCTTGCCTTCGGCGATGGTGTCCAGCACCCGGGCGAACTGGCGGCGCGCCCCCGCCTCGGTGACGAAGGTGCGGTAGATCCGCCGCATCGTCTCCGCGCCTCTGCCGTCCCCCAGGGCCTTCTGCTGGGTGGCCGGGTCGCGGCTGCCGATGGCCGCCGTCGTCCGTTCGTACAGCCCGGTGTCGTCGATCGGCAGGGGGACAGCGGACGCCCCCTTCGGGAGCCGGTCCGTGCCGTCCGTCCTGACTTCGAGGGGAAGCCGGAAGTCGACCACCGACTTGAGCCCGAGCTTCGACACCGCGGTCAGATCGGCCGGTGTGAGCTTGCCGAGTGAGTCACCGCGGAACACGACGCCGTAGCGCAGCTGTTTGCCGTCGGCGGTCCGGTAACCGCCCAGGTCACGGACGTTGACCGCGCCCTTGAGCGCGATGTGCCGGGCGGCCGGTGACGCGGCTCCGGTGCCGGTGGCGGGAGCTGTGGTGCTCCTGGGCGAGGGGTGGGACGGGGTGGAGGTGCTGGAACAGCCGGTGAGCACCAGGGCCGTGCTGAGCACGGCGGTGACGGCGCCGGTGACGGCCCGGTTCGGGTTCGCCCGCCGGATCGGCTTTCGGGTACGGGGCATCGGAACAACTCCCAGGGTGGGGAAGGGAAAGGGGCAGGGGTGAGGTGCGGGGACCGGAGCGGTGCGGTGGCCGCGGAGGGCGTGCCGCGCGGCCGGTCCGCCCCGCCGTCGGCGGCCCCGATGAAGGCGGCCCCGATGAGTCGATCCCCCCGGAGCGGCGGTCCCCCGGAGCGGCGGTCCGGTCCGGCCGTCCGGGACACCGGGGCCCGCCGGGCAGGCGGTGAAGTGCCGTACGGACAGCGGCGGCCCACGTCCACCCGGTACGGGAACGGGCAGGCCAGTACGGCAGGGGACAGGGCGTCCGCGCTGCTCCGCGGGGCCGGCGGACGGATGCTGGACGGGAAGGTAGCAGCGGATCCGCTCTCCGGGGGAGGTGCCGCAGCCGTGGTTGTCGCGGGACCCGGCCGGGCCCCGCCCCACTGGGCCCCGACGCCCCTCCCGTACAGCCGTCGCACGCCCGCTGCCTGCGGGAACACCATCACCCCCGGCCGCGCCCGCCGCCCCGCGCCCCGGACAGGAACGCGCGGGTTTCCCACTCAGCGGGAGCCGCCGCTCGGCGTCGCCGGGGGCCGCGGCCTAGCCTCGGCGGACAGTCCCGTCACCGGCGTCGCACCACGCGTGGTCCCACCAGTTCCGGTACGGCCCCACGGGCCCGGCTCGTCGAGTCCCCTTCAGCCCCACACCCCTTCAGCCCCACCACTCCTCAGTCCCACACCCTTGCGGAGGACCGCCCATGCTCACGGCCAGTGAACGGCAGACCGCCGCCGACGCCCTCGGCGCGGCCGAACGCGACCGGCGGCCCATCGCCCCGCTGACCGAGCTGTTCCCCGGCATCGGAACCGAGGACGCCTACGAGATCCAACTGCTCGGCATCGGCCGAAGGGTCGCCGCCGGAGCCGCCGTGCACGGTCACAAGGTCGGGCTCTCCTCACCCGTCATGCAGCGCATGATGGGCGTCGACGAGCCGGACTACGGCCACCTCCTGGACGACATGCGGCTCTCCGCGGACCGGCCGGTCCGCGTCGACCGCTACTGCGCGCCACGCATCGAGGTCGAGGTCGGCTTCGTACTCGGCGACGACCTGCCGGGTGAGGACTGCACCACGGCGGACGTACTCGCCGCCACCGAACGCGTCGTCCCCGCCATCGAGCTGATCGACAGCCGGATCGCCGACTGGCGCATCGCCATCGCCGACACCGTCGCCGACAACGCCTCGTCCGCCGGATACGTCACGGGTGACGGGCGCGACCCGCGCGAACTGGACCTCAAGGCCATCGACGCCGTGCTGCGCCGGGGCGACGAGGAGATCGCCGCGGGCCGCAGCGACGCCGTACTCGGCGACCCCGCCGCATCCGTGGCCTGGCTGGCCCGCACCGTGGCCCGCTTCGGCGTCCCGCTGAAGAAGGGCCATCTGGTACTGCCGGGCTCCTGCACCAGGGCTGTCGACGTCGCGGCCGGCCAGACGTACACCGCCGATTTCACCGGGCTCGGCCCGGTCTCGCTCTCCTTCATCTGAGGTGATGATGACCAACAGGACCAAGGCGACCGCCGCCATCGTCGGCTCCGGCAACATCGGGACCGACCTGCTGTACAAGCTCCAGCGGTCCCCGTACATCGAGCCCCGCTGGATGATCGGCGTCGACCCCGCCAGCGAAGGGCTGGCCCGCGCCCGCGCCGCCGGGATCGAGGCCGGCTCCGACGGAGTCGGCCCGCTGCTCGACGGGGACGAGCGGCCGGACCTCGTCTTCGAGGCGACCTCCGCCGGCGTGCACCGGGCCAACGCCCCGCGCTACGCCGAACTCGGCATCCGCGCCATCGACCTGACCCCGGCCGCGGTCGGACCGGCTGTGGTGCCGCCCGCGAACCTGCGCGCCCATCTCGACCAGCCGAACGTCAACATGATCACCTGCGGTGGGCAGGCCACCATCCCGATGGTCTACGCCGTCTCGCGGATCGCCCCCGTCCGGTACGCCGAGATCGTCGCCTCCGTCTCCTCCGTGTCGGCAGGACCGGGAACCCGCGCCAACATCGACGAGTTCACCCGGACCACCTCCCGCGGCATCGAGGACATCGGCGGCGCGGAGCGCGGCAAGGCCATCATCATCCTCAACCCGGCGGACCCGCCCGTGATGATGCGCGACACCGTCTTCTGCGCCATCCCCGAGGACGCCGACCGCGACGCCATCGCCCTCTCCGTGAAGCAGGTCGCCGAGGACGTCGCCTCGTACGTGCCCGGCTACCGGCTGCGCTCCGAGCCGCAGTTCGACGACCCCACCCCGGAGAACGGCGGCATGGCGCGCGTCGCGGTCTTCCTTGAGGTGGAGGGCGCGGGCGACTACCTCCCGCCGTACGCCGGAAATCTCGACATCATGACCGCCGCCGCCACCAAGGTCGGCGAGGAGTTCGCCAAGGCGCTCCTCGCGTCCGGCCGCTGAGGAGTACCAGATGCCCTACTCGGACACGCTCGACATCCGCGTCACCGACTCATCCCTGCGGGACGGATCGCACGCCATGCGCCACCAGTTCACGGTGGAGCACGTACGGTCGATCGTCACCGCACTCGACGGCGCCGGGGTCCCGGTCATCGAGGTCACGCACGGCGACGGACTCGGCGGCTCCTCCTTCAACTACGGCTTCTCGCACACCCCCGAACAGGACCTCATCAAGACCGCGGTGGAGACGGCGAAGCAGGCCCGCATCGCCTTCCTGATGCTCCCCGGGCTCGGCGTCAAGGACGACATCCGTGCCGCCCACGCCAACGGCGCCGCCATCTGCCGCATCGCCACGCACTGCACCGAGGCGGACATCTCCGTCCAGCACTTCGGGCTGGCCCGCGAGATGGGCCTGGAGACCGTCGGCTTCCTGATGATGGCGCACTCCACCACCCCCGAAACCCTGGCCGGGCAGGGCCGCATCATGGCCGACGCGGGCTGCCAGTGCGTGTACGTGGTCGACTCGGCCGGTGCCATGGTCATGGACGACGTGACCGACCGGACCGCCGCCCTCGTCGCCGAACTCGGCGACGACGCCCAGGTGGGCTTCCACGGCCACGAGAACCTCGCACTCGGCACCGGCAACTCGATCGCCGCGATCCGGGCCGGAGCGCTGCAGATCGACGGCTCGACCCGCCGGCTCGGCGCCGGGGCGGGCAACACCGCCGTGGAGGCGCTCGTCGCCGTCTGCGCCAAGATGGGCATCCGTACCGGTATCGACGTACTCAAGATCATCGACGCGGCCGAGGACGCCGTACGCCCCGTGATGGACGACGAGTGCCGGCTCGACCGGCTCGCCCTGCTGATGGGGCACGCGGGCGTCTACTCCAGCTTCCTCAAGCACGCCTACCGGCAGGCCGGACGGTACGGGGTCTCCGGCGCAGAGATCCTGCTGCGCGCGGGGGAGCGCAGGCTCGTCGGCGGCCAGGAGGACCAGCTGATCGACATCGCGCTCGAACTCTCCGCCGACCGCTGACCAACCGCTGACCCGGAACCCGGCCCGGCACCCCCGGCCCCGGTCCGGCACCCCGCCCGGCCCCGGTCCGGCAGGTCCGGAGCAGCCGCGGAGCCCGTCCCGACGCGTCAACCACCACCAAGGAGGCACAAGATGACCGCAGCAAGCGAGGAAGTCCGCGTCATTGAGGCGGCCGCGCCGCCCACCCGCTTCGCGCGGGGCTGGCACTGCCTCGGCCTCGCCGACTCCTTCAAGGACGGGCAGCCGCACGAGATCGAGGCGTTCGGCACCCGGCTCGTGGTCTTCCAGGGCCAGGACGACGGCGAACTGCACGTCCTCAACGCCTACTGCCCGCACATGGGCGGCAACCTCGCCCAGGGCACGGTCAAGGGCGACGCCGTCGCCTGCCCCTTCCACGACTGGCGCTGGTCGGGCAACGGCCGCTGCGCGGGGATCCCCTACGCGCGCCGGGTGCCGCCGCGGGCCAGGACCCGGGCCTGGACCACCGCCGAGGAGAACAAACAGCTCTTCGTCTGGCACGACCCCGAGGGAAACCCGCCGCCGCCCGGTGTGGTCATCCCGCGGATCGAAGGGGCCTTCAGCGACGAGTGGAGCGACTGGAGCTGGAACGTCCTGCGGGTGGAGAACTCCAACTGCCGCGAGATCGTCGACAACGTGGTCGACATGGCGCACTTCTTCTACGTGCACTACTGCTTCCCGACGTACTTCAAGAACGTCTTCGAGGGGCACACCGCCACCCAGTACATGGAGAGTTCACCCCGCGGCGACGTCGACCTCGGGACTCTCAGCACCGAGGGCGTGCTCCGTTCCGACGCCTCGTACCACGGCCCCTCCTACATGATCGACTACATGTGGAGCGATGTCGGCGCGGACGTGGACATGGAGAGCGTGCTGATCAACTGCCACTATCCGATCGACTCCGACAGCTTCCTGCTGATGTACGGCGCGATCGTCAAGAAGCTGCCCGGTATGACCGACGAACAGGCGGCCGACGCCGCCCGGCTCACATCGGAGGGGCTGGCCGTCGGCTTCGAGCAGGACGTGCACATCTGGAAGAACAAGACCCGTATCGACAACCCGCTCCTCTCGGAGGAGGACGGCCCGGTCTACCAACTGCGCCGCTGGTACGAGCAGTTCTATGTGAACGCGGGCGACGTCAAGGACGAGATGACCCAGCGCTTCGAGTTCGAGATCGACACCTCCCGGGCCACCGCCGCGTGGCGGCGCGAGGTCGACGAGAACGTGGCGCGTCACCGGAGCGAGGGCTGACATGACACCGGTCGAGTGCGCGGCCTGCGGCAACCAGGTCCTGTGCGAGAAGTTCTCCATGGCCCACACCTCGGTGCAGTGGACGGCCGAGGCGGCAGAGGTCTGCGACGAGTACCGGGACCGGATGCGTACCTGCGCGGCCCTGCGCGACAGCATCGACCGGGCCGTCGGTGACGGACGGCTGGCGGTGGCCGATGCCTGAGCTGCCCCAGGTGCCGGCGGCCCGGACGCACCGGGTCCGGGTCACCGCTGTGGTGGCCGAGACGGCGGACGCGTACTCCTTTGAACTGGACCCGGCCGATGGCGCACTCGCCTACCGGCCGGGCCAGTTCCTGACCCTGAGACTGCCGGGGCCGGACGGGGGAGTGGCCGCACGGTGCTACTCCCTCGCCAGCTCCCCGCACTCCGGTGAACCGATGAAGATCACGGTGAAGCGGGTGGCGGGCGGCCACGGCTCCAACTGGCTCTGCGACCACATCGGCGAGGGCGACGAACTGGAGGTGCTGCCACCGGCCGGCACCTTCGGCTCAGGTCCGCCGGACGGCGATGTGCTGCTGGCCGCGGCGGGCAGCGGCATCACCCCGGTGATCTCGCTCGCCAAGTCGGCACTGGCCGGGGGCGAGGGGCGCGTCGTGCTGCTGTACGCCAACCGCGATGCGGCCTCGGTGATCTTCCGGGACGAACTGCGCGAACTCGCCGAGGCCCATCCCCGGCGTCTCCTCGTCCTGCACTGGCTGGAGGTGCTCGACGGCCTGCCGACCGCCGACCGGCTCACCGGACTCCTCGGCCCTTACGCCGGCCACCGCGCGTACCTCTGCGGGCCCGCGCCCTTCATGGACGCGGTGGACACCGCCCTCCGCGCGGCGGGGGCGGAGCCCGCCGCCATCCACCGGGAGCGGTTCTTCTCCCTCAGCGGCGACGTCTTCCGGGCCCCGGTCCCGGCCGCTCCGGCCGAGCAGCCCGCCGGGGCCCGGGGCGAAGCCGCCGAGGCGGTCGTCGAGCTGGACGGCGAGACCCACCGGGTGGCCTGGGATGCCGCCACACCGCTGCTCGACGCCCTGCTCGCCGCGGGTATCGACGCCCCCTACTCCTGCCGGGAGGGGGCGTGCGCCGCCTGTGCCTGCCGGGTGCTCGAAGGGGAGGTCACCGTGGCCCACGACGAGGTCCTGGACGACCAGGACCGCGCCGAGGGATACATCCTGGCCTGCCAGGCGCTGCCGGCCTGCGAGCGGATCAGCATCAGCTACTCCTGAGCTGTCTGCCTGTCTGCCTGTCTGCCTGAGCTGCCCTGCCTGCCGCCCCGTGGCTGCCCCGGCCTGCGCCCCGGTCCAGGTCCGCCCGGCCCCCCCCCGGGGCCCGATCCCTCACATCCAGTCGGCGAACCGCAGCCACGACATCATGTTGTCCATCTCGGCGGGGTCGATGGGCGGAGCCACCGCGGGGGCGGGCGGCGGCGCGGGGGCGGGGGCCGTCCGCGTACGGGCCTCGGCGCGCCCCGGCCCGAAGAGCGAGCGCCACACCGCCCGGGACGTGGCCAGCACCACGGGGGCCAGCCGCTCCAGCTCGCGGTGGGTGCCATTGCCGCAGAGCGACACCGAAGCGATCGCCCGGCCCGCGCCCCGCAGCGGCGCCGCCACACAGGACACCCCGCGGAACGCCTCCTCCACGTCGAAGGCCACGCCCCGCTCCCGGATCCGCCGCAGCTCCTCGTGGAACGCCTGCGGCCGGGTGATCGTCCGCGCCGTACGCGGCCGCAGTCCCGCCCGTACCGTCTCGGCGACGAGCGCGTCCTCACTGAACGCGAGGATCGCCTTGCCCGTCCCCGTGCAGTACGCCGGCTGCCTGCCGCCCACCCGCGAGGGCACGCCCCCGTCCTGGGCGCCGCCGATCCGCTCCAGATAGACCACTTCGGGCCCGTCGAGGACGGCGAGGTGTGCCACATGCCCGGTGGACTCGTGCAGCGTGTGCAGATGCGGCAGGGCCGCCCGGCGCAGCCGGTTGTGGTGCGAGGCCAGGGCGCCCAGCTCCAGCATCCGCATACCGAGCCGGTAGTCCCGGCCCTCCCGGTCCAGCCAGCGTAGACGTACGAGCTGATCGAGTATGCGGTGCACCGACGAGCGCGGAAGGCCCGACCGGTGCATCACATCGGTCAGCGTCAGCCGGGGTGCCGGGCCTTCGAACGCGCCCAGCACCAGGGCGGCCTTCTCCAACAGTGAGGGCGGCTGCTCTGCCATGACGTGAGGCTTCCACGGTTCCCGCTCAGCGGGAAGAAGGTATTTCGTTTCGGAATAGTAAAAGCGTAGGTTCCTCGCATCCATCCAGGACGACCGAGAGGGGATGCGCATGAGTGCCGACGATGTCCTCGCCGCAGTGCGGGCCCTTGCCCCGACCCTGCGCGAGCGCGCCGCCGAGACCGAGGCGCTGCGCCGCGTGCCGGACACCTCCATCAAGGAACTCGCCGAGACCGGATTCTTCCGGCTCCTCCAGCCGAGGGCGTACGGCGGCTTCGCCGCACACCCCGCCGTCTTCTACCGCGCCGTCAGAGAGATCGCCAGGGCCTGCGGGTCCACCGGCTGGGTCGCCTCCGTCGTCGGCGTGCACCCCTGGCACGTCGGCCTGTACGACCGGCGCGCCCAGGACGAGGTGTGGGGCCGGGACAACCGGGTCCGCATCTGCTCCTCGTACGCCCCGACCGGCAAGGTCACCCCCGTCGAAGGCGGCTTCCGGCTCTCCGGGCGCTGGCGCTTCTCGTCCGGCTGCGACCACGCCGAGTGGGCGCTGCTCGGCGGCATCATCCACGACGCCGACGGCACCGCGGTCGACATGCGGACCTTCCTGGTGCCGCGCACCGAGTACCGCATCGACGACGTGTGGGACACCGTCGGACTCCGCGGCAGCGGCAGCAACGACATCATCATCGAGGACACCTTCGTCCCCGAGCACCGCGCCCTGAGCTTCGGACCGGTCACCGCCCTGCGGGCCCCCGGCATCCAGCACAACCCGGAACCGCTCTACCGCCTGCCGTACGCCTCGGTCTTCACCACCACCATCTCCACCCCGGTGATCGGCATCGCCGAAGGCGCGTACGACAGCTATGTCGCCGCCACCCGAGAGCGGATACGCGTCTCGTACGGGCAGCAGGTCGCCGAGGACCCCTTCGCCCAGGTGCGCATCGCCCGCGCCGCCAGCGACATCGACGCCTCCTGGCTCCAGCTCATCAGGAACATCTCGGACCTGTACGAGTGCGCCGAACGCGGCGACGATCTGCCCACCGCGCTGCGCACCCGCACCCGCCGCGACCAGGTGCTCGCCACCGAGCGGGCCGTCGCCGCGGTCGACCTGCTGATGGAGAACGCCGGCGGCAGCGCCATGCGCACCGGGGACAACGCGATCCAGCGGGCCTGGCGCGACGCCCACAACGCCCGCGGCCATGCCGCCAACGACCCCGAGCGCGCGCTCGTCCTCTTCGGCCGGGGAGCCCTCGGCCTCGACCCCCAGGACACGATGCTGTGATCGACCACGCCTCCACCTCGCGCACCGCGACGGCCGCCGGACTCACCCTCCACTACCACGAGGCGGGGCCCGCGGACCCCGGCGCGCCCGTCGTGATCATGCTGCACGGCGGCGGCCCCGGCGCCTCCGCCTGGTCCAACTTCGGCGGCAACCTGCCGGTGTTCGCCGAGCACTTCCGTACCCTCCTCGTCGACCAGCCCTGCTTCGGCGGCTCGGACAAGCCCGAACTCGACAAGGACTTCTTCAGCTACAGCGCGGACGCCGTGGCCGCCCTGATGGATGAACTGGGCATCGCCCGCGCCCACTTCATCGGCAACTCGCTCGGCGGCGGCACCTCCGTACGCATCGCCCTGAACCACCCGGAGAAGGTCGGCAAGCTCCTGCTGATGGGGCCGGGCGGTATCTCCCTCAACCTCTTCGCCGCCGACCCCACCGAAGGCATCAAGCGGCTCTTCGAGTTCAGCGCGGCGGCCGAGTCCACCAAGGACCAGCTGCGCACCTTCCTCACCACACTCGCCTACGACCCGGCGATCGTCACCGACGAGCTGATCGAGGAGCGCTGGGCCCAGGCCACCGGACCGGGCGCCAGGCTCGGCAACGCCCGGATGGCCGCGTCCTTCGCCAACCCGGCCTGGCAGCAGGACACCATGCTGTGGCGCGAGGCCCACCGGATCACCGCGCCCACCCTGCTGACCTGGGGCCGCGAGGACCGGGCCAACCCGCTCGACGGAGCACTGGTGGCGCTCAAGGCGATCCCCGACGCCCGGCTGCATGTCTTCCCGCACTGCGGCCACTGGGCCCAGACCGAGCAGGCCGACGAGTTCAACCGGCTCGCCGTCGACTTCTTCACGCACTGAGAGGCACCGGGTTCATGGACATTCGCACACTGGGCTATCTGCGTCTGGAAACCGCCAGGTTCGACGAGTGGCGTGCCTTCACGCTCGACGTCCTCGGCATGATCGAGGCGCCCGGTTCGACCGAGGACACCCTGCGGCTGCGTCTCGACGACCGCGCGCACCGCATCACCGTCGTCCGCGGCGCCACCGACCGGCTCCTCGCCGCGGGCTGGGAGGTACGCGACGCCGCAGCGCTCGACACCGCCCGCGCGGAACTCACCGCGGCCGGGGTGCGGATCGAGGACGCCAAGGCGGACGAGCTGGCCGACCGGCGGGTGCAGGGCATGTTCCACTGCCAGGACCCGGCCGGCAACGAGCTGGAGATCTTCTGGGGCCAGGCGCAGGACCACAGCCCGGCCGTCACCCCGTACGGCAACCGCTTCGTCACCGGCGACCTGGGCCTCGGCCATGTGGTGCTCCCCGCGCCCGCCATCGAGGAGTCGTACGACTTCTACGAGAAGCTCCTCGGCTTCCGGCTGCGCGACTCGATGCGGCTGCCCGCAACGATGGTCTCCGGCGCCCCGGCCGGCCGCGACTTCCACTGGATGCACTTCATGGGGTGCAACCCCCGCCACCACAGCCTGGGTCTCTTCCCCGGCCTGATCGAGCCCGGCATCGTGCACTTCATGGTCGAGGTGGAGACCCTCGACGACGTGGGCCGCGGGCTCGACCGCCTGCACGCCGCGGGCATCCCCGTGGCGTCCTCGCTCGGCCGGCACACCAACGACCTGATGGTGTCCTTCTACGCCCAGGCCCCCGGCGGCTTCCAGGTCGAGTACGGCACCGAGGGCCGCCTCGTGGACGACACGACCTGGGTCGCCAAGGAGATGACGGCCGACAGCTTCTGGGGCCACCAGTGGAACGGCTGACGGAACCGGTCGCCCCCGCCGCCTTCCGCGAGGTGCTCGGCCGGTTCGCCAGCGGCATCACGGTCGTCGCCTCCGCAGGCGGCGACGGCAGACCGGTGGGCCTGGCCTGCCAGTCCTTCGCCTCGCTCTCCCTCGACCCGCCGCTGATCATGCTCTGCGTCGGAAAGGCGTCGACCAGCTGGCCGCGCGTCGCGGAGACCGGACGCTTCGCCGTCAGCGTCCTCGCCGAGGAGCAGCGCGAGGTCTGCGCCTCGCTCGGCGGACGCGGGGGCGACAAGTTCGACGGCGTCGGCTGGACGGTGTCGGAGCACGGCACCGTACGGATCGACGGCGCCCTGGCCACCGTGGACTGCGCACTGCACAGCGTCCAGGAGGCGGGCGACCACCTCGTCGTCACCGGCGAAGTGCTCGAACTCGCAGCCAGGCCCGACGGATCGCCGCTGCTCTACTTCGGCAGCGCCTACGCGGCGGGCGACTTCCGATGAACCGCGGCGCGCGCACCGGCCGCGCCGGCCGCCCGTGCCCGCGGCGCGCCACAGCCGTGCCATGTGACCGGGGGCCGGCGCCGGCCGGCGCCCGGCCGGAGAGGACCGCACCATGAACACCCGCTGGGACCACAGTTACGACGTGGTCGTCGTCGGATCCGGCGCCGCCGGACTCGCCGCGGCCATCACCGCCAGGCTGCGTGGCCTGACCGCCCTGGTGATCGAGAAGACGGAGCTGTACGGCGGCTCCACCGCCCTGTCGGGCGGCGCGATCTGGGTACCGGGCAACTTCCATCTGGACGACGCAGGGCTCGGCGACACCCCCGCCAAGGCGCGCGCGTACCTCGACGCGACCGTCGGCGACCGGGTGCCCGTCGAGCGCAAGGACGCCTATCTGGAGCACGGACCGCGCATGGTCCGCGAGTTCCACGACCGCACCACGGTCAGATTCGCCTACACCCCCGGCTACTCGGACTACTTCCCCGAAGCACTCGGCGGCTACCCGCAGGGCCGCTCCATCGAGCCGCTGGTCTTCGACTTCAAGAAGCTGCCGCCCGAACGCCGCGCCACCATGCGCCGGGCCGGCCTGCCCACGTACGGGCTCACCATCACCTCGTACGACTTCCGCTTCCTCAACATGGTCGCCCGCACCTGGAAGGGCCGGCGGACCTCGCTGAAGGTCGGCATGCAGGCGGCCGGGGCGCTGGCCAGAGGTGCGAAACCCATCGCGCTCGGCGAGGCCCTGATCGCCCGGATGCGCCAGTCGCTCGACGCGCTCGGCGGCGAGCTGTGGCTCTCCACCCCGCTCACCGGCCTGGTGGAGGAGGACGGCAGGATCGCCGGGGTACGCGCCGAACGCGACGGCTCACCCGTCACCATCCGGGCACACGGCGGTGTGGTCCTCGCCTCCGGCGGCTTCTCGCACGACCAGACGCTGCGCGAGAAGTACCTGCCCGCGCCCACCTCGACGGCCTGGACCTCCGCGTCGGACGGCCAGACCGGCGACGCGCTGCGGATCGGCGTCGAGGCAGGGGCCGCCACGGACCTGCTCGACAAGGTCTGGGGAGCCCCGTCCGTCGTCCCGCCTGGACCGGACGACAAGCCGTTCTTCCTCGTCGCCGACCGCGGGATCCCCAGCATGGTCATCGTCAACGGCGCGGGGGAGCGGTACGCCAACGAGGCCGCTCCGTACCACCAGTTCGTCGACGAGATGTACGCCAACGACCGGCCGGACGCCTCCACCGTGCCGTCCTGGCTGATCCTCGACGCCCGCTCCAAGGCCCGCTACATCTTCATGGGCCTCTTCCCCGGCCAGTCCTTCCCGAAGGAGTGGCTGGCGAGCGGCTTCGTCAAGAAGGCCCGGAGCCTGCCCGAGCTGGCCGCCCGGATCGGCGCGGAACCGGAACGGCTGCGCGCCACCATCGACCGGTTCAACGGCTTCGCGCGGAAGGGCCGCGACGAGGACTTCCAGCGGGGCGAGAGCGTCTACGACCGGTACTACGGCGACCCGACGCTGCTCAACCCCAACCTCGCGCCGCTCGACAAGGCGCCGTACTACGCCATCCCCGTCCACCCGGGGGACATCGGCACCAAGGGCGGTCTGGTGGCCGACGGGTCCGCGCGCGTCCTGCGTGAGGACGGCACCGTCATCCAGGGGCTGTACGCATCGGGCAATGTGTCGGCCGCGGTGATGGGGGAGACCTATCCCGGGCCCGGGGCGACCATCGGCCCTGCCATGACGTTCAGCTGGGCGGCGGTGGGCGACATCGCGCAGCAGCTCAAGGGCGTACGCAGGCAGTGACCCTGGCCGGGGTGGTGCGGGAGGGGGCGGTCGAGAGCTGACCGCCCCCTCCCGCGTGTCTCCTGTTTTCCCTGCTTTCCCTGTCTTTTCTGTCTTCCTTGTTCCTTATACATCGGACAACTGGATGGTTTGGGTTGGCTGTTGATTCGATGTCGCACCTCTTGACACCCGGATGAAGCGGATAGCAGAGTTCCGCCCGATCGCGAATTCGCTGATACATCCGATGAAAGCTGCTCGCGGCAGAGGGATCTGTGCGACAGCGGCCCCTACGTGGCAGGGAGTCAGACGTGCATCGCAGCCTGGACGGCAGCAGACCAGGAGGCAGAGCCCCCGCGAAAGCGCGGCTCGCGACGGCGGCGGTCCTCACCGCCCTGGCGGTGGGTGCGGCGCCCGCGCTCACCGCGGGCACCGCGGCAGCGGCCCACGCCCCCTCGGGCCGGAACATCTACGTATCGGTGTCCGGCAGCGACCGGAACTCCGGGCTCTCCACCCGCGCGCCCCTGCTGACCCTGGCGGCGGCGCAGACCACCGCGCGCAAGGCCACCAGGTCCGGGCACCCGGTCCATGTGTGGGTCCGCGGCGGTACCTACCACCTCACCGCCACCCTCAAGTTCGGCGCCGCGGACTCCGGCCGCCCGTCGGCGCCGGTGACCTACTCCTCGTACCCCGGCGAGCGGGCCGTGCTCAGCGGGGGCCGCAGGGTGCGCGGAGGGTGGACCACCGACCGGCACAACAGTGCGGTCCGGGTGGCGGACATCGGCGCACACCACAAGGTCGACGGGCTGTTCGTGGGCGGCGCCCGGCAGGTGCTCGCCCGCTACCCGGACTTCGATCCGGACACCGCCGTACTCAACGGCTCGACCACGATGGCCGCCCTCAACACCCGCTCCGCGCACTGGAAGAACCCCTCCACCGGCGACATCCGCGGCCTGCACTCCTCCCACTGGGGCGGCAACGACTACACGATCACCGGGCGCGACGCATCCGGCCTCAAGCTGAAGTGGGCCGGGGACAACAACCGGGGTGGGGAGGTGGACACCCAACACGTGGTCGCGGAAGGCGTCTTCGAGGAACTCGACGCGCCCGGCGAGTGGTTCTACGACCAGGACACCGGGAAGCTGTACGTGATTCCGCCGGCCGGCACCGATCTGTCGAGGACCACGGTCGACACGGCCGAGCTGGACGAACTCGTCCGGGTCGAGGGCGCGTCCGCCGCACGGCCCGTCCACGACCTCACATTCGACGGCTTCACCTACACCGCCACCCACCGGACCCTCTTCGACACCCCGTACGAGCCGCTGCAACTCGGGGACTGGGCGGTGGCACGGGCCGGGGCCGTCCACATCAAGAACGCCAGGAACATCACCGTCTCCCGCTCCTCCTTCGCCCAGGTGGGCGGCAACGGTGTCTTCATCGACGGCTACAACAAGGGCGACGCCGTCACCGGCAACAGCTTCTCGGGGTCCGGCGCGAGCGACGTCCAGGTGGTCGGCTCCACCCGGGCCGTCCGCAACCCCTCGACCTGGGCGCACATGGTCGATCCGCCCACCGACCTGACCCCCGGACCCAGGACCGACGACTATCCGCGCGACATCGACATCAGCGGCAACAGCATGGCGGACATGGGCCGGTTCGAGAAGCAGAGCGCCGGAGTCAACATCTCGATGAGCAGCCGCGTCACCGTCGCGCACAACACCATCCACGGCAGTCCGCGCTCCTGCGTCAACGTCAACGACGGCACCTGGGGCGGGCACCGCATCCAGTACAACGACATCTTCGACTGTGTGAAGGAGACCTCGGACCACGGGCCCGTCAACGCCTGGGGCCGGGACCGCTACTGGCCCATCGCCGGGCCCAGTACCAACCCCAGCGCGGAGTCCGACGCGCTGCAGAAGAGCTACGCGCTGCTCGACGTGGTACAGCCGATCACGATCAGCTCCAACCGGATCTGGCACAACAGCGAATGGGCCGTCGACCTGGACGACGGATCGAGCAACTACGTCGTGAAGAACAATCTGCTCCTCGGCGCAGGCATCAAGCTGCGCGACGGATTCCGGCGGACGGTCACCAACAACATCCTGGTCGGCGGATCGGTCTACGAGCAGATCTCGCACCGCGACAACGACGACGCCATCAGCAGGAACATCATCCTGGCGGACTCGCCCTACGCGCTCACCGGCAGCGATCCCGCCACGGCCGAGTACACCGCCGACCACAACCTGTTCTGGGCCGCCGGCCGTCCGGTCAGCCTGCCCGGCGTCTGGGGCGCCAACCGGCTCGACACCCACTCGGTCACCGCGGACCCGCGGTTCGCCGGGGGATCGCCATGGGAATCACCCGGCATGACGGACTACACACCGGCCCCGGACTCGCCCGCGAAGGCCCTGGGATTCGTGGACCTCCCGATGGACCGCTTCGGCACCGGAAGGCCGGGTGAGGCGACACCCCCCGCGGTCGTCCTGCCGGCCGCCCCCGCGCCCGACACCGTCATCGAGACCCAGCCCGAGCCGCTGATGGGCGCCACCGCCCGGCAGATCCACGACAAGGAGACCCAGTCGGCCGTCGGACTCGGTGACCTGGACGGCCTCTACCTGCCGAGCGTCCCCGCCACCTCCTACGCGTACGGGCAGGGGCTGCGCCCGCTCGACGTGATCCGGTCGGTGAACGGGACCGGTGTGAGCGACCGCGACAGCTTCTGGACCGTCTACCACAGGCTCGCGCCCGGCAGCACCGTCACCCTCGGCGTGTGGCGCGCGCAGTCCGCGACCACCGTCACGCTGGTCAAGCCCACCGGGCCGCAG
The DNA here is from genome assembly GCF_053612185.1 of Streptomyces sp. NPDC054757. NCBI lineage: Bacteria > Bacillati > Actinomycetota > Actinomycetes > Kitasatosporales > Streptomycetaceae > Streptomyces > Streptomyces sp. NPDC054757. The sequence continues at coordinate 115,818 of NZ_JBSHBW010000014.1, read as the reverse complement.
GAGTACAACAACACCGCGGGCGTGACCTACACCGGGAGCGGCTGGGGGTGGCGCGGCGCCCAGGCCGGCGGTCAGGGCTCCTTCCAGGACGACATCGACGCCACCACCGCCGTCGGTGACTCCTTCACCATCACCTTCAACGGGACGGGAGCCGACTTCCTCACCGAACTGAACGCGGACGAGGGGAAGATCGACATCGCCGTCGACGGAGTCCACCGGGAGACGGCCGACGCCACCAGCGGCTCCCGCCAGTACCAGCAGAAGCTCTACTCGGTCAGCGGCCTCCCGGCCGGGGTGCACACCCTCACGGGAACGATGGAGAGCGGACAGTACATGATCGTGGACGGGTTCACCGTACGGAGCTGAGATCCGGCCGGGCCGAGGGGCGGGCGTCACACGTGGCGCACCCGCGGCAGGGCGCCCCGCCCGCCCCAACCGGTTCCGGCCACCACGGGGGAGTGGCGGGTGGGACGTCCTTCCGGCAAGTACCGTGGGATACGGGATGGTTGGGGTGGGGCGCTACGACCCGTCTCCCCCGGCCTGTGGTGTTTCCGGATGTTCCGCGGTCCTCCGGACGGAGCCCGGTTCTTCTTCTGGGGGGTTCATGCAGAGATCAAGAACGCTGTCGGCGGCTCTCGCCCTGTCGTTCGCCACGGCCGGTCTGGGGGTGGTCGCCGCGCCGGACGCGTCCGCGATCACCCCGCCGGTGGCGTTCACGGCGGACGCGCTGCCGACCTGGCAGACCAACGGGATCGTCTGGGCGCTCGCCCAGAGCAACGGCGTGGTGTTCGCGGGCGGTACGTTCTCCGCACTGCGGCCGCCGGCCGGTTCCTCCGGCAAGGCGCGGTCCGCGGTGAACTTCGCCGCCTTCAACGCGGCCACCGGTGCACCGACCGGCTGCTCCCTCTCCTTCACGGTCGGCAGCGGTACCGCCACGGTGCGGGCCCTGGCGGTGTCCCCCGACAAGAAGACGCTCTACGCGGGCGGCTACTTCGGCGCGGTCAACGGCACCAAGGTCTCCTCCCTGGTGGCCGTCGACATCGCCACCTGCAAGCCCAGGGCCTCGTTCCGGCCCGCTTTCGCGGCGACCGTCCGCGCGCTGACGGTGACCAAGGACACGGTGTACGCGGGAGGTGACTTCGCCACCGTCAGCGGACAGAAGCGCGCACGGTTCGCGGCCGTCAAGGCGTCCACCGGGGCCGTGCTGCCCTTCACCGCGGACGCGGACGCACCGGGCCGCGCCCTCGCCCTCACACCCGACGGCAAGAACGCTGTGCTCGGCGGTGACTTCTTCAAGGTCAACGGAGTGACGTCGCACGCCCTCGCCGTGGTGAACGCCCAGTCGGGCAAGGTGGCCAAGGCCTACCCGGGCTTCATCGAGACCAACTCCGTGGTCAAGACGCTCGACACGGACGCCACCGGGATCTACACCGGCAACGAGGGCACCGGCTTCGGTGTGTTCGACGGCCGTATCGCGCTCGACGCGAGCACACTCGGCCAGCGCTGGCGCGACACCTGCCTGGGCGCCACCCAGTCGGTGAAGTCGTACAAGGGCGTGCTCTACAGCGCCTCGCACGCCCACGACTGCTCCAGCGTCGGCGAGTTCCCCAACGGGCCGCGCCACCACTTCCTCGCGGAGCCGACCACGGGCACCGGCAAGCTCGGCTGGTTCCCCGACACCAACGACGGCAACGGCGAGGGCATCGGTCCGCGCGCACTGACCATCGCGACCGCGGGATCCACCCAGTACCTGTGGTCGGGCGGCGAGTTCACCACCGTCAACCGCTCCGCCGCCCAGAGCCTCACCCGGTTCGCATCCACCGGGGACAAGGGAGCGCCGACCGTCCCGGTGGGCGCGGCGGCCAGTGCGGAGCCGGGGCAGGTGCGGATCAGCTGGCGCGCCGCCTTCGACACGGACGACTCGAAGCTGACGTACAAGGTGTACCGCGACGGGGCCGCCACACCGATGGCGACCGTACGGGCCGACTCGCTGATGTGGGACCGCCCGCAGATCTCCGTCACGGACACCTCGGTCACCAAGGGCAAGAGCTACAGCTACCGGATCACCGCATCCGACGCGGCGGGCAACACCAGTGCCAAGTCGGCTGCCGTCACCGCCACCGCGACATCCGCGGCCGAGCGCTATCCGACCGCGGTCCTCGGCGACGGCGCCTCGCTCTACTGGCGTTACGACGACCGCACGGCGCCGTTCGTGGCGGACTCGTCGCGCGCGAACCGTTCCGGGGTGGACGCCAACGCCCCCGCACTGCGCCAGACTCCTGGAGCGGTCGGCGGCCCGTCGACCGCGATCGGGTTCAACGGCACCAACCAGTGGATATACAGCGACCGCCGGTACGCCGCGCCCGTCAAGTACAGCCTGGAGACCTGGTTCAGGACCACCAGCAAGACGGGCGGAAAACTGATCGGCTTCGGCGACAACACGACGGCCGCAAGCAAGAAGTACGACAAGCAGGTGTACATGACCAACGCGGGCAAGCTCGTCTTCGGGGTGAGCGCCGACGGACTCAGGACGCTGGTGAGCCCCAAGGCGTACAACGACGGAAAATGGCACCAGATGGTCGCGACGCAGGGCCCGACCGGGATGCGTCTGTATGCCGACGGCCACCTCCTGAAGAGCAACACCGTGACGAAGAGCGAGAGGTCGAGCGGGTACTGGCGGGTCGGCGGCGACACCCTGACCGGCTGGCCCTCACGCCCCACAAGCGGCTTCTTCAAGGGTGAGCTGGACGAGACGGCCGTCTACCCGGGGGTGCTCAGCGCCGCACGGGCGGCTGGCCACTACTCGCTGGGGAAGGGAGCCGGGCGATGAGCGGGGGTGGCCGGTCCGACCGTGACGCCCGGACGGTCGAGATCGGCTACGCCCTGGCCAGTGCGGGCTTCCTGGGCGCGGTGGTGTTCGGCGTGATCGCCGGTCCCGCGGCCGTATGGAATCTGCCGCACCGCGTCACGGCGGCCCTGGTGGCGACGGGGACGGTGGCCGCCGGGCTGTTGGCGGTGGTGCGCGTGGTGCATGTGCTGCGTACCTTCGAACGCGGACGCCGGACGCCGGGGCCCGGCAGGGGGACGGGTGTGCCGGAGCGCTGAAGGGGCGGAGGGGAGCCCGGGGGAGCCCGGGGGTCTTCGCCGGGGATTTGTGCATGTCACAGGCGTCCCGACAGAATGCGACCCGGTACTGATCCGATCCGAACCTGAGGAACCGGTTGTGGCCCCCGCACCGCCCCCGCACCCCGCCCCGGCGCCCGTCACCGTCGTCGGGATCGGCGCCGACGGCTGGGACGGGCTGCCCGCCGCGGCGCAGCAGGCCCTGCTCGACGCGGAGGTCCTCGTCGGCGGCCCACGCCAGCTGGGGCTGCTCCCCGCGCGGTGCGGGGGCGAGCGGGTGGAGTGGCCCACACCGCTGCGCCCCGCCGTACCCCGCATCCTCGCGGCCCACGCCGGGCGCCGGATCTCCGTCCTGGCCAGCGGGGACCCCATGTTCTACGGCATCGGGCGGGCGCTCACCGAGGTGCTGGGCGAGGGCGGGCTCCGGGTGCTGCCGTACCCCTCCTCCGTCTCGTACGCCTGCGCCAGGCTGGGCTGGCCGGTCGAGGACACCGAGGCCATCACCCTGGTCGGCCGGCCCATCGCCCGGCTGGCCGCCGCGCTGCACGACCGCCGACGGCTCCTGGTGCTCAGCGCGGGCGCCGCGACACCGGCCGACGTGGCGGCGCACCTCACCGGGCACGGCTTCGGAGCGAGCCGGATACGGGTGCTCGAACAGCTGGGCGGCGAGCGGGAGAACCTCATCGAGGGCACGGCCGCGAGCTGGCCGCATCCGCCCGGCGACCCGCTGAACGTGATCGCGGTCGACTGCCGCCGTACCCCGGGCGCCCCGAGGACCGGCGCCGTCCCCGGGCTGCCCGACGACGCGTACGAACACGACGGCCAGCTCACCAAACGCCATGTGCGCGCCGCCACCCTGGCCGCGCTCGCCCCGGCCCCCGGTGAACTGCTCTGGGACATCGGGGGCGGCTCGGGCTCCATCGCCATCGAGTGGATGCGCACCCACCCGTCCTGCCGCGCCGTCACCGTCGAGCGCGATCCGGTGCGGGCCGGGCGCATCGCCCGCAACGCCGCCCGGCTCGGCGTCCCCGCGCTGCGCGTCGTCACCGGCGCGGCCCCGGACGCGCTGGCCGGACTGCCCGTGCCGAACGCGGTGTTCATCGGGGGCGGACTCACCGCCCCGGGGCTGCTTGACGCCTGCTGGGACGCCCTGCCCGACGGCGGACGGCTCGTCGCCAACACCGTGACGCTGGAGTCGGAGGCGCTCCTCGCCGACCGGTACCGCCGCCACGGCGGTGACCTGGTGCGCCTCGCCGTCGCGCACGCCGTGCCGGTCGGGGGCTTCACCGGCTGGCGGCAGGCCATGCCGGTCACCCAATGGGCCGTCGGGAAGAGCGCCGAGAGGGACGTCGGGAAGACGGTCGAGAGCGCCGAAGCCGATATGACCGAAGCCGATATGACCGAAGCCGAAATGGCCGACGCCGACATGACCGACGCCGAGAAGAACCCGTACCCACCCCTTCCTGGAGACGACAGATGACCGTGTACTTCATCGGTGCCGGACCCGGCGCCGCGGACCTCATCACGGTGCGTGGCGCCCGTCTGCTCGCCTCCTGCGGTGTCTGTCTCTACGCCGGCAGCCTGGTCCCGCGTGAACTGCTCGCCGAATGCCCGCCGGACGCCCGGCTGACCGACACCGCGCAGCTCGACCTGGACGAGATCACCGCCGAACTGGTACGCGCCGACCAGGAGGGCCACGACGTGGCCCGTCTGCACTCCGGGGACCCCTCGGTCTTCAGCGCGGTGGCAGAGCAGATGCGCCGGCTCGACGCCGCCGGGGTGGCGTACGAGGTGGTGCCCGGGGTTCCCGCCTTCGCTGCGGCGGCCGCCGCGCTGAAGCGCGAACTGACGGTCCCCACAGTCGGCCAGACCGTGATCCTCACCCGCGTCGCCCAGCGGGCCACCGCCATGCCGGACGGCGAGGACCTGGCCACACTCGGCGCGTCGGGCGCGCTGATCGTGCTCCACCTGGCGGTGCAGCACACCGAACGGGTCGTGGCTGAGCTGCTGCCGCACTACGGCGCGGACTGCCCGGCCGCTGTCGTGGCCCTGGCCAGCCGCCCCGACGAGATCGTTCTGCGCGGCACCCTCGACACCCTCGCCGGGCAGGTCGCGGAAGCGGGGATCCTGCGCACGGCGGTCATCATGGTGGGCCGCACCCTCGGCGCCGAACAGTTCGGCGACAGCCACCTGTACTCGCCGGAGCGGGAACGGGACTGCCTGCCCGCCCCGGGAGCCTGACCGCCGACCGCCCGCTGTCGGCCGTCGGAACGCCAGGGTCTGTCGGCACTTCGACGACAGACCCTAGGGAGCCACCGGTATCAGCCACTGCGCGGCCGCCGCGAGCAGCGAGGTGACGCCGACCCCGATGGTCGGATCGGGCGCCGGGGCGAAGAGGGACGAGTGGTTGCCGGGGATCTCCGGCGGGATCCCGTTCTCCAGGATCCCGCCGGGGTCGAAGCCCTCGAACCGGGCCGGATCCGTACCGCCGAAGTACCAGAAGACGGAGGGCACGCCGAGCGCGGTCCCGAAGGTGCCGAAGTCCTCGCTGCCGGTGATCGCCTGGGGCAGCGTGAACACCCGGCCATCACCCAGGGCGGCGGTCAGCCCGGCCTGCACCGTGCCGGTGGCCACGGGGTCGTTGAACGTGACCGGGAAGCAGTGGAACGCCTCGATCTCGGGCTCCTTCGGGGCCCCGGACGCGGCGGCCTCACCGCGGATGATCCGTTCGACGGCCGCCAGCACCCGTTCCCGTACCGCTGCGGTGGTGCTCCGGATGTTGATGCTCAGGTCGGCGGTGTCCGGGATGATGTTCTCCTTGGTGCCGCTGTGGACGGACCCCACGGTGACCACGGCCGTTTGACCCGCTCCGACCTCACGCGACACCACGGTCTGCAGACGCATGATGACCGCCGCCGCCAGCACGACGGGATCCACGGTCGCCTCGGGCGTCGACCCATGGCCGCCCCGCCCGAACAGCCGGACCCGCAGGCTGTCCGAAGCCGCCATCACCGGTCCCGGCCGGGTGCCGACGAAGCCGGCCGGCGCGGGGGCCACATGCTGGCCCAGACAGATCCCGGCCCGGGGGAACCGTTCCAGGAACCCGTCGTCGATCATGGCCGTGGCCCCGCCGACCTCCTCCGCCGGCTGGAACACGGCCACGACCGTGCCCCGCCAGGCGTCCCGGTTGGCGGCGAGCAGCGCGGTGGCCCCCAGCAGACAGGTGACATGCATGTCGTGCCCGCAGGCGTGCATCACGGGCACCTCGTCGCCGTCGCCGTCCTGCGCGGTCACGGTGGAGGCGTAGGGCAGTCCGGTCTCCTCCCGTACCGGCAGCCCGTCCATGTCGGCCCGCAGCAGGACCACCGGCCCCTCGCCGGTCCCGAGCACCCCGACGACACCGGTGCCGCCCACCTGCTCGGTGACCTCCCAGCCCTGCTCACGCAGCCGGTCCGCGACGAGGGCGGCCGTGCGGACCTCCTGGAAGGAGAGCTCCGGGTGGGCGTGCAGATCCCTGTACAGCTCGCGCAGGGCGGGCAGTCGGCCTTCGAGGCCGGTGAGCAGGGGAGTGGCGGAAACAGTCATACGGCGCTCCTCTCTACAGTGGCCATCACCGGACGGTGGCCGGCGGCTGCCCCACCCTCCGGCCCGCGCGTCAAGGAGGCCCCGAAATGCAGGAAAGCCGCATACCTGACCGGGAACCGCCGGATTCCCGCAGCCGTCTGTCCGAACCCGATCTCGTACTGGTGGACGCACTGCAGTACGCGCCGCGCGCCCCCTGGACCCGGATCGGGCGGGCGATCGGAGCGGACCCGACGACAGCGGCCCGCCGCTGGGAGCGTCTGAGGGCCGCGGGGCTGGCCTGGGTCACCGCCTATGACGCGCCCGACGCGGCGACCATCGCCTATGTGGAGGTCCGCTGCCGGCCGGGATCCCTCGACGCGGTCACCGCCGCGCTGGCCGGGATGGCCTGGGTCTTCAGCCTCGACGTGACAGCGGGCGACTACGACCTGCTCGTGTCCGTCGCCGCGGCCGATCTGCCGCGGCTCGGGCAGTCCGTCCACCGCCTCATCGGCGGACTGCCGGGGGTGCGCTCCACCCGCACCCGGCTGGCCCTCACCTTCTTCGGAGAGGGTGGCGACTGGCGGATGGGTGCGATGGAACCCGCACTCCGCACGGGTCTGGCAGCCTCTCGCTCACCCCGCAGGCCCCGCGGCGGCACTCGGACGCCCGCCGAGCAGGACCCCGAGGACCGGGCCCTGAAGACCGCGCTGGGAGCCGACGGACGTATGGGCTACACGGAACTCGGCGCGGCGGCCGGCATGAGTGAGCACACCGCCCGCCGCAGACTCCAGCGGATGATCCGGACCGGCTCCATCTCCTTCCGCTGCGACCTCGCCCGTCCGCTGGCCGGTCTGTCCACGATGGTGGTGTTCCGGGGTGTCGTACCGCACGGACGGCTGGAAGCGACGGGAAGCGCGGTGGCCCGGATGGAACAGGTGCGGATGTGCGCGTCCGTGAGCGGCCCGCACAACCTGCTCATCGCGGTCTGGCTCCCCGGCCTGAGCGGTATCGCTTCCTTCGAGGCGTCGCTCGCCGAACGCTTCCCCGAACTGGAGGTCAAGGACCGGTCGGTGGCCCTCCAGTCCGCCAAACGCATGGGATGGCTCCTGGACATCGACGGCCGCGCGGTCCGCCGTGTGCCACTCGGGCTTCCCGAGCACGACTGACCGCGGTTGACTGAGCAGGGCCGGTCGCGGCGGACGGGCTCAGCGGGCGCGCCACGCTCCCGTCGCGCTGCGGCCCACGATGCCGCCCGCGCGGTCGATGCAGATGACGTCGACCGCGACCGGCGCCCCCCGCAGCACCGAGAGCGCCTGGTCGCGGGCGGCCACCGCCACCAGATCGCCCAGCGGTACCCCCGCCGCACCGCACAACTGCAGGGCGGCGAGCCCGGTGTTGGCCCCGGCGACCTCAGCGGCCAGCGCTTCACCGGCGCCGCCCTGCCGGGCCAGGCCCGCCAGGAAGCCCTTGTCCACCTGGGAACGGGCGGAGTGCAGATCCAGATGCCCGGCCGCCAGTTTCGAGAGTTTGGCGAAGCCCCCGCAGACGGTGAGCCGGTCCACCGGATGACGCCGTACGTACTTGAGCACGGCCCCCGCGAAGTCACCCATGTCGAGCAGAGCGTCCTCGGGGAGCCCGTACTCGGCGACGACCGTACGCTCCGACGTGGAGCCGGTGCATCCGGCGAGATGGGTACGCCCGGCCGCCCGCGCCACATCGACACCGCGCCGGATCGAGTCGATCCAGGCCGAGCACGAGTAGGGCACCACCACGCCCGTGGTCCCCAGGATGGACAGACCGCCCAGGATGCCCAGGCGGGGGTTCCAGGTGGAGCGGGCGATCTCCTCGCCGTGGTCCACGGCGACGGTCAGCTCGGCGTCCGCGCCGGTGCCATGGCGTTCGGCGACCCGCGTGAGGTGTTCGCGCATCATCTGCCGCGGCACCGGATTGACCGCGGGCTCGCCCACCTCCAGCGGAAGGCCGGGGCGGGTGACGGTACCGACACCGGGGCCCGCCCTGAACACCACCCCCGAGCCCGGGGGCAGCCGCCGGACGGTGACCCGGACCAGCGCGCCGTGGGTGACGTCCGGGTCGTCGCCCGCGTCCTTGACCACCCCGGCGGTCGCCCGGCCGTCGCCCAGCTCCTCCACGGCCAGCGCGAACGACGGCGTCTGCCCCTTGGGCAGGGTGACCGTCACCGGGTCGGGGAACTCGCCGCTCAGCAGCGCGGTCCAGGCGGCCGTCGCGGCAGCCGTCGCGCAGGCGCCGGTCGTCCAGCCCGGCCGCAGCCCGGTGTGCTTGAGTTGGGCGCTGCGGCCACCCACCCCCTCAGCCACGAGAGGCTCCGATGCACGTACTGATACTCGGCGGCACGACCGAGGCCCGGCGGATCGCCGCGGAGCTGCACCCCGGGGCCCGTGTCACCAGTTCCCTGGCCGGGCGCCTGGCACGGCCCGTGCTGCCGCCGGGGGAGGTCCGTATCGGCGGATTCGGCGGAGCCGGGGGTCTGGCGCAGTGGCTGCGCGAGCACGAGGTCGACGCGCTCATCGACGCGACCCATCCTTTCGCCGGAACCATCAGTTTCAACGCGGCTTCGGCCGCTGCCACCGCCCATGTTCCCCTGCTCGCCGTGCGCAGGCCCGGGTGGGTGGCGGGCGAGGCCGACGACTGGCATCCGGCCGACTCCCTTGAGCAGGCCGCCGCGATGCTTCCGGTGCTGGGGCGCCGGGTCTTCCTCACCACGGGGCGTACGGGTCTGGCCGCGTTCGCGGCTCTGGACGGGCTCTGGTTCCTGGTGCGGTCGGTCGACGCCCCGCACCCCCCGCACCCGGCGCACATGGAAACGCTGCTGGACCGGGGCCCCTTCGCCCTGGAAGGCGAGCGGGCGCTGCTGCGCGACCACCGGATCGACGTACTGGTCACCAAGGACAGCGGGGGGCCGGCCACCGCGGCCAAGCTCACCGCGGCACGCGAGGCGGGCGTTCCGGTGGTCGTCGTCCGCCGCCCCGCCGTGCCCGAGGGCGTACAGCTCGCGCAAACCCCCGGCGAAGCCGTCCGGTGGGTACGGGAGCGGCGGGACGGCGGGGGAGCGGCCTGAGCCGCGCCCGCCGCCAGCACCGGGACAGCAGCCCGGTGCACCGGACACCGGTGCACCCCGTACGGGTCAGCCCCGTACCCGTCCGTCCCGTACCGGCCTGCCCCGCTCACCCCTCGGGATAGCTCCGTGGCGTCCAGACGATCTCCTCGCCGTCACCACGCCGCACGGTCCGGGTCCTGGACGAGCCGACCAGCAGAATCGTGCGCATGTCGACATCGGCCGGATCCAGCGCCCCCAGACGCACGATCCGCACGCTCTCGTCCGGCCCGCCGACGTCCCGGCCCAGCACCACGGGGGTGCCCGGCGCGCGGTGCTCCAGAAGCAGGTCGCGGGCCTTGCCGACCTGCCAGGTCCGGCTGCGGGAACCGGGGTTGTACAGGGCGAGCACCAGGTCGGCCGCCGCAGCGGCGCGCAGCCGCTCCGCGATCACCTCCCACGGCTTGAGCCGGTCCGAGAGCGAGATCGTCGCGTAGTCGTGGCCGAGCGGCGCCCCCGCACGCGCGGCAGCCGCGTTGGCCGCCGTCACCCCCGGCAGCACCCGCACCGGAACATCGCGGTACGCGTCCTGGGCGGCGACCTCCAGTACGGCGGTGGCCATGGCGAACACACCGGGGTCGCCGCCCGACACCACCACGACCTTCCGCCCGCGCCCGGCCAGATCGAGAGCCAGCTCGGCACGCTCCGACTCGACCTTGTTGTCGGAACCGTGCCGCCGCTGCCCCGGCCGGACCGGGACCCGGTCCAGATACGTGGTGTAGCCGACCAGATCGTCCGCCGCCGCCAGTGCGCCCCGGGTCTCCGGGGTGAGCCAGAGCGGCCCCGCGGGCCCGGTACCGACCACGGTGACATCGCCGTGCTCCCGTACCGGACCGGGTGCGCCGATCCGGCTCGGCAGCACCGCCACCGAGAAGTACGGCACCGATCCCGCCTCCACATCGGCCAGTTCGCCGGTACGCTCCCCCGGCATCGTGGCGCGCTCCACATAGCGGGCGTCGGCCATCCGCCCCGACCGGGCGACGGCCCGCCGTACCGCGGGGAAGGTGCGGCCCAGCTTCATCACCACCGCGGAGTCCGTCGACGCCAGACGGGCCGTCAGCTCCTCCTCGGGCAGTGTGCCCGGCAGGATCGTCAGCACCTCCTCGCCCTCGACGAGCGGCGCACCGAGCCGGGCGGCGGCGGCGCTCACCGAGGTCACACCCGGGATCACCTCGGTCGGATAGCGGTCCGCCAGCCGCTTGTGCATATGCATGTACGAGCCGTAGAAGAGCGGATCGCCCTCGGCGAGCACCGCCACCGTGCGGCCCGCGTCGAGATGCGCGGCCAGCCGGGCCGCCGCTTCGGCGTAGAACTCCTCCATGGCGCCCCGGTATCCGCCGGGATGGTCGGTGGTCTCCGTGGTGACCGGGTAGACCAGCGCCTCCTCGATGTGGTCGGCGCGGATGTGCGCGGCCGCGATGGACCGGGCTATGGACCGGCCGTGCCGGGCGCTGTGGAAGGCGACCACCTGCGCCTGCGCGATGACCTCCACGGCGCGTACGGTCATCAGCGACGGGTCGCCCGGGCCGAGCCCGACCCCGTACAGCCGTCCGGTGCTCTGCTCGCTCATGCCGCTGTTCATTCCTCTTCGCTCGCGATGGCGTTGACCGCTGCCGCCGCGATGGCGCTGCCGCCGCGCCGCCCCCGCACCACCAGATGGTCGAGGTCCAGACCGTTCGCCGCCAGCGCGTCCTTGGACTCGGCCGCGCCGACGAAACCGACCGGCACCCCGATGACCGCCGCAGGGCGCGGTGCGCCCTCGCGGACCATCTCAAGGAGCCGGAACAGGGCGGTCGGCGCATTGCCCACGGCCACCACGGCGCCCTCCATACGGTCACGCCACAGTTCGAGCGCGGCCGCGGTGCGCGTCGTGCCCAGCTCCGCCGCGAGGCCGGGCACGGACGGGTCGGAGAGCGTGCACACCACCTCGTTGCCGGCCGGCAGCCGTTTACGGGTCACCCCGCTGGCCACCATCGCCACGTCGCACAGCACCGGGGCCCCGGCACGCAGCGCCTCGCGGGCGCGCGCCACCACCTGCGGGGTGTAGGCGAGATCACGCACCAGGTCGACCATGCCGCAGGCGTGGATCATCCGGACGGTGACCTGGCTGACATCGGCGGGAAGCCCCGAGAGGTCCGCCTCTGCGCGGATGGTCGCAAAGGACTGGCGGTAGATCGCCGGGCCGTCCTTCTCGTAGTCGAACACTGTCTTCTCGCTCATTTCGTCACTGCGTGAGGGGTGTGGTCCGGGCATCCGCCACGGTGGCGGCGAACTCTGAAGGGTCGTTCATGGTGCCGTGCAGCCGTTCGCCGCGTACGGAGACCTCGTAACCGCCGGCCGTGGCGACCACGTCCACCCGGTCGCCGTGCGGGTGGCCGCAGCGCCGTGCGCACCCCGACCAGTACACGGGCAGGCCGCGGCCCGTGCCGGGGGCCAGCGCGGCGTCGGCGCGCACATCGGCCAGGGACTTGGCGCAGCCGGGGCGCCCGATGCACGCCCCCACCCCGTGCCAGGGGGAGTCCGGACCGGTGATCATCCCCGCCGCCGACAGTCCGGCCGACCGGGCTTCGGCGGCGTCCGGGCCCAGGCCGGGGAGCACCACTCCCCGCCAGGGGGTCAGCCGCAGCTCCCCGCTCCCGTCCCGCAGCGCGGTCCCGGTCAGCAGGCGCCACTGGGCGGCGGTGAGGGAGCCGAGCGGCGCCCCGGCGCAGAGCACGGCCCGCCCGTCCGGGGCCATGACGGTGCCGGGCACGGGACCGGCACCGGACGGCAGCGGTCCGACCCGCTCCCGGGCAGCGGCGGGGATCCCGGCCGCCGCCAGCCGCTCCGCGACCGCCCGTACGAACAGGCCCGGAACGCCGGGCAGTTCAGCCACCCGCCAGGCTCCGGTCCCGGCAGCACGGACGGCGTCCAGAAAGGTCTCGGCCGCCAGCAGGGCGCAGCGGGCCGCGTCCGCGGCCGGAACCGCCAGCGTCTCCCGCACCCCGTCGGCACACAGCAGCGCGCCGCCGTCCGCGGAAGCGACCAACGTCACATCGGCGCCGAGTCCGGCCACATCGCCGCGGCCGTCGTCGAGCGCGAACAGGAACCGGCCCGAGAGACCGGCGGCGGCCTCAGTGGCACAGAGCAGCGCATCCAACTCCCGTGCCCAGCCCTGCACATCGGCGGCCCCGCGCCCGTCGAGCCCGCACAGCGGCGATGCCACGACATTGCGGGCCCGCTCATGGCGTACGGACGGCAGCAGCCCGGCGCCCGCGAGCAACGCGGCGAGCTCCTGGCCGCTGCCGGGGTCCAGCCCCCGCAGCTGCACATTGCCGCGCGACGTCAGATGCAGCGTCCCGTCGCCCAGCCGCAGCGCGGCGTCCAGCAACACCCCGGCCTGCGCGACCGTCAGTACCCCCGCGGGGATCCGGACCCGCGCCAGTGCGCCGTCGTCCGCCGTGTGCAGGCGCAGGCTGCCCGGACACGCGTCACCGCGGTCACGCCGGGGGACCGGCTGCTGTGGCGGCGGAGGTATGGAGGAGTGGGGCATGGCGGCGAGCATACCGACCGGCTCACAGGGCCCGTGTCCTGCACCGATACGCCGGCTCGCGCACACCGGGCGGGCCGCGGGCGGGACCGCGGGCACTCTCCCGGCCGCCCGCCAAGGTCGTTACTATGCTTCTCGACGGGCCATGAGGGTCTTCCGTTCGGATCAGCCGGATCAGGGTGCACGCCGGACCCGCGAGCCCGGTACGAGCCGGACGAAAGCCCACGGGCCCGTTGTCGCCCAAGACGGCGACAGGGGAGGAAGCCCGGTCAGATTCCGGCGCGGTCCCGCCACTGTGAGCCCGGCTCCGTGAGCCGGGTGAGCCAGGAACTCCCTTCCCCGGACTCTCGGCCCCGCCCGAGCAGGGGAGACCCGATCCTCCACAACCCGGGGCGCGGACACCCCGAGGAAGGCATGACGCCGCATGCTCCTGCTTCTGTCGACGTCCGACACCGATCTGCTCAGCGCACGTGCCGCGGAAGGCCCGGTGGCGTACCGCTTCGCCAACCCGTCCCGGCTCCCGCTCACCGAACTGCCCGCCCTCCTCGAAGGCGCCGACCTGGTCGTCGTACGCCTCCTCGGCGGCATCCGCGCCTGGCAGGAGGGGATCGATCTGCTCCTGGCCGACGGGCGCCCGGTCGTCGTCCTCACCGGCGAGCAGGCCCCCGACGCCCAGTTGATGGAGGCATCGACCGTCCCGGTCGGCATCGCGGCCGAGGCCCACGCCTATCTGGCACACGGCGGGCCCGCCAACCTCGGCCAGCTCGCCCGGTTCCTCTCCGACACCGTGCTGCTCACCGGCCACGGCTTCGAACCGCCGGCGCCCGCACCCAGCTGGGGTCCGCTGGAGCGCACCGCACGCGCCACGGACGGCCCGACCGTCGCGGTGCTCTACTACCGGGCCCACCACATGAGCGGCAACACCGCCTTCGTGGACGCCCTCTGCTCCGCCGTCGAGGACGCCGGGGGCCGGCCCCTGCCGCTCTACGTCGCCTCACTGCGCACCCCCGAGCCTGGGCTGATCGAGACGCTGCGCGCGGCGGACGCCATCGTCACCACCGTCCTGGCCGCCGGCGGGACGAAGCCCGCAGAGGCGTCAGCGGGCGGCGACGACGAGTCCTGGGACGCGGGCGCCCTGACCGCCCTGGACGTCCCCATCCTCCAGGCGCTCTGCCTCACCGGATCGCGGGCCGCCTGGGAGGCCAACGACGAGGGCGTTTCGCCGCTGGACGCGGCAGGGCAGATCGCGGTGCCCGAGTTCGACGGCCGCCTGATCACCGTGCCGTTCTCCTTCAAGGAGATCGACCAGGACGGGCTGCCCGCCTATGTCGCCGACCCCGAACGGGCCGCCCGCGTCGCCGGGATCGCCGTCCGCCACGCCCGTCTGCGGCACATAGCCCCCGCCGACAAGAAGCTGGCCCTGGTGCTCTCCGCATACCCCACCAAACACTCCAGGATCGGCAACGCCGTCGGCCTGGACACCCCCGCGAGCGCCGTGGCCCTGCTGCGCCGACTCCGCGACCAGGGGTACGACTTCGGCACCCGGGAGATCCCCGGTCTCGCCTCGGGTGACGGCGACGAACTGATCCGCGCACTGATCGAGGCAGGCGGCCACGACCAGGAGTGGCTCACCGAGGAACAGCTCGCCCGCAACCCGGTCCGTATCCCCGCCGCCGACTACCGGCGCTGGTACGCCACACTCCCCGCCGAACTGCGCGCGGACGTGGAGGAGCACTGGGGACCGGCGCCCGGCGAGATGTTCCTCGACCGCAGCCGCAACCCCGAGGGCGACATCGTGCTCGCCGCACTGCGCCACGGCAATCTGCTGATCCTCATCCAGCCGCCACGCGGCTTCGGCGAGAACCCGATCGCGATCTACCACGACCCCGATCTGCCGCCCTCGCACCACTACTTGGCGGCGTACCGCTGGATCGCCGCATCCGCGGACGACGGCGGTTTCGGTGCCGACGCCGTGATCCATCTCGGCAAGCACGGCAACCTGGAGTGGCTGCCGGGGAAGAACGCCGGCCTGTCCGCCGCGTGCGGACCCGACGCCGCCCTGGGCGATCTTCCGCTGGTCTACCCGTTCCTGGTGAACGACCCGGGCGAGGGCACCCAGGCCAAGCGCCGTGTCCACGCCACCCTGGTCGACCACCTGGTGCCGCCGATGGCCCGCGCCGACTCGTACGGGGACATCGCGCGCCTGGAGCAACTCCTCGACGAGTACGCCCAGATCGCGTCCATGGACCCGGCGAAGCTGCCCGCCATCCGGGCCCAGATCTGGACGCTCATCCAGGCCGCCAAGCTCGACCACGACCTCGGTCTGGAGAACCGGCCCGACGACGAGGGCTTCGACGACTTCATCTTCCACGTCGACGGCTGGCTGTGCGAGATCAAGGACGCGCAGATCCGCGACGGGCTGCACGTCCTCGGCAATCCGCCCGCCGGAGCCGACCGGGTCAACCTGGTCCTCGCCATCCTGCGCGCCCGCCAGATCTGGGGCGGCACCGCCTCACTGCCCGGACTGCGCGAAGCACTCGGCCTGGACGAGGCGAACGCCACCCGCACCGGCGCCGACGCGGCCGAGGACCAGGCACGGGCCCTCGTCGAGGCGATGGAAGCGGCGGGCTGGGACCCGGAAGCCGCGGTCAAGGTGGCCGAAGGGCACCCGCAGGCCGTGGCGGACATCCTCGGCTTCGCGGCCCGGGAGGTCGTCCCGCGGCTGGCGGCCACCACCGACGAGATCGACCACGCCCTCCACGCCCTGGACGGCGGCTTCGTCCCCGCGGGCCCCTCCGGATCCCCGCTGCGCGGACTGGTCAACGTTCTGCCGACCGGCCGCAACTTCTACTCCGTCGACCCCAAGGCCATCCCGTCCAGGCTCGCCTGGGAGACCGGACAGCTGCTGGCCGACTCGCTCGTGGAGCGCTACCGCACCGACAACGGCGAGTGGCCCAGCTCGGTGGGGCTCTCCCTCTGGGGCACCAGCGCGATGCGCACATCGGGCGACGACGTGGCCGAGGCCCTCGCCCTGCTCGGTGTCCGGCCCGTGTGGGACGACGCATCACGCCGGGTCACCGGCCTGGAGCCGGTCCCGCTCGACGAGCTGGGCCGCCCCCGTATCGACGTCACCCTGCGCATCTCGGGCTTCTTCCGTGACGCCTTCCCGCACACCATCGGCCTGCTGGACGACGCGGTACGGCTGGCCGCGTCCCTGGACGAGCCCGACGAGCAGAACCACGTACGCGCCCACACGCAGGCCGACCTGGCCGAGCACGGGGACGAACGCCGCGCCACCACCCGGATCTTCGGCTCCCGCCCCGGTACCTACGGCGCCGGGATCCTCCAGCTCATCGACAGCCGCGACTGGCGCACCGATGCGGATCTCGCCGAGGTGTACTCGGTGTGGGGCGGCTACGCCTACGGGCGGGAGCTGGACGGGCGCCCGGCCCGCGCCGAGATGGAGACGGCGTACAAGCGGATCACGGTCGCCGCGAAGAACACCGACACCCGTGAGCACGACATCGCGGACTCCGACGACTACTTCCAGTACCACGGCGGTATGGTCGCCACCGTCCGGGCCCTGCGCGGGAGCGCCCCCGAGGCGTACATCGGCGACTCGACCCGCCCCGAGACCGTCCGCACCCGCACGCTCGTCGAGGAAACCTCCCGGGTCTTCCGCGCGAGGGTGGTCAACCCCCGCTGGATCGAGGCGATGCGGAGGCACGGCTACAAGGGCGCCTTCGAACTCGCCGCCACCGTCGACTACCTCTTCGGGTACGACGCCACCACGGGTGTCGTCGCCGACTGGATGTACGACAAGCTCACCGAGACGTATGTACTCGACCCGGTCAACCGCGACTTCCTCCAGGAGGCCAACCCCTGGGCGCTGCACGGGATCGCGGAACGGCTCCTGGAAGCCGAGTCCCGGGGCATGTGGGCCGAACCGGACCCCGCGACGCTCGAAGCGCTGCGCCAGGTGTATCTGGAGACCGAGGGCAGCCTGGAGGGCGAGGACTGACGCGGGGCCTTTCCGCCGGCCCTCCCACCGGGGCCTGCCTGCTGCTGCGGCGGCGGTGGTACGAGCCGGTGGAGGGCCGCGCGCCGGCCTGCCAACACATCCCCGGGACCGGGGAGAGGTGACCGGTCCGCGCCGCCGCCGACCGCGGCGGGAAAGGCGCGGACCCGCGGGTCCGGACCGGGGAGCCCGAGCCGCCGTTACGCCGTACGGGCGGGCCGGACCGCGCCACGCGGTGACCGCGGCGGGCCACGGCTGGTCCGACAGGGTGGAATCGGGCGGGCGCCCCGTGGTGTCGGCCGCGTCGCCGGGCCGGTGTATGGCAGTACGGAGCCATGCAGTCAGAAAATCACACTAATACGCAAGGGCGGCGCAGATTCGTACGCGCCGCCGTCGGTCTGAGCGCCCTGGCCGTCGGCGGCGTGGTCTCCCGGGCGTGCGGTCTCCCGGGCACCGCCGCATCGGCCCCGCACCCCTCACACGCCCCGGCGGCCGCCCCGCCACCGGACCCCGTACAGGCCCCGCCCGCCGCCGGACCACCCGCGGCGGCGGCCGCCCGGCCGCCCGACTACCGGCTGCGCCCCATCGCGGGCGAGACATCCATGGGCGCCCCGGCCCACAACCCGGCCGTGCGCACCCATGCCGTGTACTCGTTGGCGGACAGCGGCCGCCGGATCGCGCTCACCTTCGACGACGGCCCCGACCCCGAGTACACACCGCAGGTGCTCCGCATCCTGGCCCAGTACAACGTGCAGGCCACGTTCTGCGTCATCGGCGAGAACGCCGTCCAGTACCCGCAGTTGCTGCACGACATCGCCAACGGCGGACACGCCGTCGCCAACCACTCCTGGACCCACCCCCAGCTCACCAAGTTGAAGCCGGCCGCCGCCAGGTCCGAACTCTCGCGGACCAGCGACCTGATCGAGAAGGTGCTCGGCGCCCCGCCCGACTGGGCCCGCGCACCGTACGGCGACTGGAACCCGGTCACTCTCGGAATCTGCGCCGACCTGGGCATGGAACCGCTGGGCTGGTCCGTCGACACCAACGACTGGGCGCGGCCGGGAACGCGCAGCATCACCAACTCGGTGCTGAGCGACGTCAAGGACGGCGCGATCGTGCTCTGCCACGACGGCGGCGGCAACCGCTCCCAGACCGTCGCCGCGGTCAGGACCTACCTGCCCCGCCTGCTCGACAGGGGCTATGTCCCGGTACGCCCGGAGCTCTGACCCGTGGGCCGGGCATCGCAGACCGTCGTAGGCGGTGACAGCCTGCCCCGCCGGGGTGCCTCCCCACCGGGACGCGCCCCTGTGGGGCAAGGGTGATGGTCGGAGCTCGTAACAGGATCTTGTAGAACGGACCTGCCGGCGGCGTCCGGAACACGGGGCGGCAGGCCGGAGCCTTCGAGCGGTTGCACCGCCTCTTGCTCTCCGAGCCGCACGTGGCCGGCGAACCCGACCGGAGTCGCGCATGCGTGGACGGCTCTCATATCCGCGCGAGTATCGGCGCGAGACGGATGGGCCGGGCTTCGTCGCCAGCCGTTCGGAATGAGGTCTCTGGAGACCGTAGGTGACGGCCAGCCGGCTTGTGTCGGCGCGGACCCGGGCCTGTGGAAGCCTGACTCCGGACCGACCGCCGGCTTCACGCTGTCCGTAGCTGTCGTCTCCAGCTGCGAGGACCCGTCCGGACGCTGTGACCCCGACGGTGTGGTATGTGCCCGGGTCGGGCGCCACCCATCTGCTCCTGGACACCAACCCGGACTCGCCCGGTCTGCGCGGCACCGCCGAGGAGGACCGGCGGCTCCTCGGACTCCTCACCGAGAAGGTGCTCGCCCCGGTGCCGGGGTGCCATCCGCTGAGGTGGAGGAGGCGTACGAAGCCGGCCAATTGCCCTCGCAGAGTTACCGGTTACTACTGCTTTCCCGGACGCTGGCCATAGTAAAAGACAGAAACACGGTGGACCCTCTTGCGGCGCGATAGCAATCGCTTACATGCTGACGCCCAAGCGAACACCGGCCATCGGGAGATGACATGCGCATGCCATTCTTTGCGAGTACGTCCAGCAGAAGGCCGGGGCGCCGCGGCGTCAGGGCCGCCGTAGTCCTCGGCGCCACCGCCCTGCTGGCGCTCGGCACGGCGGGACAGTCATGGGCGTCCACGCCCACCTCGCGCTGGAGCACGGGCGCCCCGACCCCGGTGACCACGCTGCGGCTGCCGATGTCCGTTGACTCCGCTCCTGACGCCTCCGGTCTCTACTTCGCGTACTACACGACTCTGGAGAGCGGCACCCGGCCGTACGCCGGATTCCAGCCGGAGCCTGTGGACGCGGACGGGCACCACACGCTCCAGGCGGTCTTCAGCTCCTTCAACGCGGAGGCCACCACGACGGACACCCACTGCACCTACGGGGCCGACGGCGGCGCCGGAGTGAGCTGCGCGGTCCGGTTCTCCTACACGCCGGGCACCATGTACTCGCTCGTCCTCAAGCGCGCCGGTGTCAGTGGGGACACCCAGCTGATGTCGGGGGACGTCGTCCAGACCGCGACCGGTGCGTCCGTCGCACACATCGGAAGCTTCAGCCTTCCGTCCGCATCGGGCCGGTTCAAGAGCGCCGACCAGGGCTTCATCGAGCCCTATCTCACGGCCGGCTGCGGTCAGCGGACCACCGTGACCTACGGAAAACCGGTCGGCACTGAGGCGGGGACGGACTATGTGGGCGACCTTCCCACCGTCACCGATCCGGCGTCGGGCAGCTGCCTGAGCACCACATCGACGACCACCGCCCAGGGCCGGCAGGTCACGGTGGCGGGCAACGCCGCGGTGGCCGCCGCCCGCCGCTAGCGCGCGTATCCGGGAAGGGCTGCTCGCTGCCGGGCGGACGGTGAGCGGCCCCGCCTGTTCGATTGCCCGCATCGCCGCCGTGCCGCAGGATGGGGGGCATGCGCTTCTCGGTCAACATTCCGAACTTCGGAGATTTCGCGGATCCCAGGACAGTGGCCGAGGTAGCCGCAGCCGCCGAACAGGCGGGCTGGGACGGGCTGTTCGTCTGGGACCATGTGGTGCACGACAAGGCCGAGCGCCAGGGCGTGCCCTTCGGGGACCCGTGGATGCTGCTGACCGCAGCGGCGCTGGCGACCACCACGCTTCGGCTCGGCACCCTGGTCACCCCGGTCGCCCGGCGCCGTCCTGAGCAGCTCGCCCGCCAGGTGGCCACCCTCGACGCCCTCAGCGGTGGCCGGGTGATCTTCGGCGCGGGGCTGGGCGGCCCCATCGAGGACGAGTACGGAAGCTTCGGCGAGCCGACCGACCCGAAAGTCCTCGCCGGGCGGCTGGACGAGGGCCTGGACCTGCTGCGGCGCTACTGGACGGGTGAGCCCGTCAGCTCGGAAGGCGAGCACTACACAGTCCGGGACGTGACCCTGCTGCCCGCCACGGTGCAGCGCCCGCGCCCCCCGGTCTGGATCGGCGGATTCTGGCCCAGCCGTCCACCGATGCGCCGCGCCGCCCGCTGGGACGGCGCGGTTCCGCTGTTCGCCTCAGCCAAGCACGGCCGGATTCCGCCCGCGGACGAGGTACGCGATCTGGTCGCCTTCCTCCGCCAACAGCGTGCCGACGCCGATGAGGCTCCTCCCTTCGAGATCGTCCTGGGCGGCGCCAGCTCCGCCGAAGCCGCCCGCGCCCATGACGAGATCGGACCGCTCATCGACGCCGGCGCCACCTGGTGGGACGAACGGCAGCTGCAGACCGACGGAGCGCTCGACCGCTACGAGCCGGTCATGCGCCGGATCGAACAGGGCCCGCCCGTCTTCTGACGGTCGTCCCACGAGGTGCTCGCTGCCGTGGGACGTACGTCGTCAGAGAGGCCGGAGCCGGGTGCGGAGGAGGCAGAATTCATTGCCTTCCGGGTCGGCCAGGCAGTGCCAGTTCTCGGCGCCGGCCTGGCCGACGTCGACGGGCCTCGCGCCGAGTGCCAGCAGCCTCTCCAGTTCGGCGTCCGGGTCGCGGTCGGTGGGGTTGACGTCGATGTGCAGCCGGAGTTTCCCCGCCCGCGGGTCGCCGCTCGGGCTGATGACGAGGGTGGGCTGCGGGCCTCCGAAGCCGGCGTCGGACGGCCCGATCTCGATGCCTCCGTCGTCCTCCCGGCCGAGTTCGACGTAGCCGAGGACCTCGCTCCAGAACGCGGCGAGCCCTTCGGCGTCGGCGGCGTCGATGACCAGTTCACCGATGCGGCATGCCATGCCGGTGAGTGTACGGAGTGGGGCCCGGGGCGGCCCCGGCGCGGAACCGCCGGAACCCGCCGTTGACCTTGCCCTTGGGGGAGGCCCCAGCATCGGTCGGACCGGGCCGAGGGCCCGGTACGAGGAGGAGCGGGCATGGAGTTGCTGACCATCGGGGCGTTCGCCAGGGCGTCCCGTCTGTCACCGAAGGCGCTGCGTCTCTACGACGGGCTCGGGCTGCTGGCCCCCGTGCGGGTGGATCCGGTGACCGGCTACCGTTTCTACGCTCCCGAGCAGCTGGAACGTGCCCGGCTGGTCGCCTGGCTCCGCCGCCTCGGTATGCCGCTGGCGGGCATCCGGGACGTCTGCGAACTGCCGGCGCCGGAGGCGGCGCAGGCGGTCCGTACGTTCTGGTACCAGGTCGAGGCCGACACCGCCGCCAGGCGGGACCTCGCCTCCTTCCTCGTCGACCACCTGTCCTGGAAGGACTCACCCATGACATCGAACGCCGCCCCGCTGAACATCCGCTACGCCGCCCTGTCCGACACCGGGCGGGTCCGTGAGAGCAACCAGGACACGGTCTACGCCGGATCCCGTCTGCTCGCGGTCGCCGATGGATTCGGCCCCGGGGGCGCCCCCGCAAGCGCTGCCGCCATCGGCGTACTCAGGCGCCTGGAGACCGACGGAGTCCCGGCGGGCAGTCTCCTCAACGTCCTTGAGGACGCCGTTGAGCGGGCCCGGCAGGCGGTCGGCGGCATCGCCGCCGCCGACCCGTCCCCGCAGAGTGTGGGAACCACGCTCACCGCGATGCTCCGGACCGGATCGCAACTGGCCCTGGTCCACATCGGCGACTCACGTGCCTATCTGCTGCGCGGGGGTGAGTTCTTCCAGATCACCCACGACCACACCCTGGTCCAGTCGATGCTCGACGAGGGCCGCATCACCCCGGACGAGGCCGTCTCGCACCCCCAACGATCCCTGCTGGTCAGGGCGCTGGCGGGGGAGGGGGACGCCGTCGCGGAGCTGCGCCTGCACGACGCCCGCGCCGGAGACCGCTACCTGCTCTGCTCCGACGGCCTCTCCGCTGTGGTGCCGGCCGAGGACATCCGACGGGTGATCGAGGACACGGCTGATCCGGACGCGGCCGTACGTGCACTCGTCGCACTGGCCAACGGGTCCGGTGGCCCCGACAACGTCAGCTGTGTGGTCGCCGACGTCCTGGAGCCGGAGCAGCGCCCGTAGGGCGGCGGACGGCTGCCGCCGCGTCGGCCCGTAGCTGATCCCCAGTCAAGCCCGTTGGGGACGAGAGAGATCCGGGACCGGCCGGCCGTACTGCGCCACGGCCGGCCGGTTCATGCCCGCGCCCCCGGCGTGGACTCCGGTGTTCTGCGGATCTTCACAGAGTGCTGGTGCCATGGGGCTAGCTGCGAGGCTCGGGAGTCCTGCACTCTTGTGCGCGATGTAGCGCAATCACCATCACGTATGCGCAACTCATTCCTAGGGTGAGGGCAGGCGAATGACACCGATCAGTCGAAGAGGGTTCGTGGCGCTCGGCGCGGGGGCGGTTGCCGGCGCTGTTGTTCCGATGGGCGCGGGGGAGCGTGCCGAGGCCGCGAACCGGGCGGCCGGTGCGACCGGAACGCTCAGGGACGTCAAGCACGTGGTGATCCTGATGCAGGAGAACCGCAGCTTCGACCACTACTTCGGGCGGCTCAAGGGGGTCCGGGGTTTCGGCGACCGCAGCGGGATATCACTGTCCGGCGGACAGTCCGTGTTCAACCAGCCGAACGGCGCCGGGCGCCAGTACCCGTGGAAGCTCAGTGCCACCCCGGCGGCAGGCGGGGTCGACAGCGAGACGCTCGCCCAGTGCAACGGCGACCTGCCGCACAGCTGGTCCTCGCAGCACTCCGCCTGGAACAAGGGCCGCCTCGACAACTGGGTCTCGGGGGTCGGCAACGTCCGTACGCTGGGCTACCTCGACCGCGACGACATGCCCTTCCACTATGCGCTGGCCGACAACTACACCGTCTGCGACGGGTACTTCTCATCCACCCTCAGCGCCACCGGCCCCAACCGGACGTACCTCTGGAGCGGCAAGGTCGACGCGTCGAGCAAGGACGGCGGCGACGAGTCCGGGCTGACCTGGGAGACGTACGCCGAGGCGCTGCAGCGCGCCGGGGTCAGCTGGAAGCTCTACCAGAACGCCGACGACAACTTCGGCGACAACGGCCTCGCGTACTTCACCAAGTTCACCGACGCCGCGCCGGGCGACCCGCTCCACGACCGGGGCATGGGCTCCGTACCCGCCACCACCGGCTCCACCCCCGACGACATCGCCGCTGCCATCAAGGCCGACGTGCTGGCGGGCACTCTTCCGCAGGTGTCGTGGGTGGTCCCCAACCAGGGGTTCTCCGAGCACCCGTACGCCCCGCCGGGCGACGGCGCGCACTTCGTCAACCTGGTCTACCGGGCACTCGCCGCCGACCAGGACGTGTTCGACTCGACGGTCCTCTTTCTCAACTACGACGAGAACGACGGCTTCTTCGACCACGTACCCCCGCCGTCACCGCCCGCCGACGAGCCGGGCGAGTTTCTGAACGGTGTCCCGTTCGGCCTGGGCTTCCGGGTGCCGATGGTCGTGATGTCGCCCTGGACCCGGGGCGGCTGGGTGTCGTCGGAGGTCTTCGACCACACCTCGGTGCTCCGGTTCCTGGAGACCTGGACCACGGCGCTCGGCAAACCGGCCACCTGTCCGAACATCAGCGCCTGGCGGCGCCGGGTCACCGGCGACCTCACGGGTGTCTTCGACTTCACCGCACCGGTGTACGGGGTGCCGTCCGGCCTGCCGTCCACCGCCAAGGTGATCGGGATCGACAGCTGTACCTCACTGCCGAACCCGGCTCCGCAGACCAACGCCCTGCCCGCCCAGGAGAGCGGCACCCGCCCGGCCCGCGCGCTTCCGTACCAGCCGAACGCCAATCTGGACCGCCTTGAGTTCGGTTCGGCCGGAAAGATCCTCGCCTGGTTCGGCATGTCCAACCAGGGCTCCCAGGCCACGAGCGCCGCGCACTTCTCCATCCACCCCAACGCCTACCGGTCGACGGAGCCCTGGCAGTACACCGTCGACGCGGGCGGCACCGCGACCGACTTCTTCAACATCGGCGCCGGGTACGGATCGGGGAAGTACGACATCACGCTGATGGGGCCCAACCGTTTCCAGCGCCGGTTCGCCGGCGACGCGTCGAAGGCCGGAAAGGCCGTGGAGGTGGCCGCCCGGTACGCGACGGCGCCCAACACCGGCAAGCAGGCCATCTGGTTCACCTTCACCAACACCTCCTCGTCGGCGGTCACGTTCACCGTCAAGGCCGCCAACTACCGTACGGACGGACCCTGGACGTACAAGGTCGCGGCGGGCTCCACCGCCGAGGACTACTTCAACGCGGTGACCCTCGCGCACGGCTGGTACGACTTCACCGTCACGGCCGACTGCGACAGCACCTGGTCCCGCCGGTACACCGGCCATATCGAGACCGGGGCGCCGAGCGTCAGCGGCTGACCGGGTACGGAGGCTCACGGACGGCGCTGTGGCCACGGGCCGTCCGTGAGCAGTCGCCGGTCCGGTCGCCGCGGGCATGGCACGGGCCGGTCGAGGTGCGCCGCCGGTCCGGCCGACGCGGGCACGGGCCGGTCGCCGACGCGGGCACGGGCCGGTCCGGGGGCGGTGGCGGACCGCACGGGCCGCTCAGGACGGCGGCCGGTTGCGCAGCGCGAAGTCGACCATGTCCAGGGCGTACGCCCAGGAGGCGTTCGCGCCGCGCGGGGTGTGGCTGAAGCCGCCCACCCGCTCCAGGCTCACATATCCGTGGAACGTGCTGTGCAGGAAGCGCACCGCGTCGGTCTCGTCGGGTTCCGGCAGGTGGTAGTCGCGCAGGAGCGCCCGGGTCATCTGCGACTGCCGGGGCGCCGCGCTGTTGAGGGCTTCCTCCCTGTCCAGCTCGAACTGGGCCGCCGTGTACCGGCCGGGATGTGCCTTGGCGTAGTCGCGATAAGCGTTGGCGAACGCCACCAGCGCGTCCTTTCCCGCACGCCCGGCGAGCGCGGCGCTCGCCGCGTCGGCCAGTTCCTCCAGTGCCAGCAGCGCCACCCGCATCTTCACCTCACGCGCGTTGCGGATATGCGCGTACAGGCTCGGATCCTTGACGCCGAGCCTGCGGGCGACCGCGGAGAGCGTCAGATTGTCGAAGCCGATCTCGTCCGCCAGCTCCGCCGCGGCCCTGGTCAGACGTTCGGGGGTGATGCCGGGTCGTGCCACGCGTCCTCCACAGGCTAATGGAATAAAGGGTTTGCCTAAACATATTAGGCCAGCTAGCGTCGACTGATGTGAGACACCTCAGTGAGACCGAAATCCGTGACTCGTTCCTCAACTGCTCCAAGGGTGAGGCCAAGCGTCTGAACGTCCCCAGGGACCTGGAGGAGCTACCGTGGAGCGACCTCGACTTCCTCGGCTGGCGTGATCCCGGAGCCCCCGACCGCGCCTATCTCGTCGCGGACGACGGCGACCGCCTGCTGGGCCTCGTGCTGCGCGCCCCGGCCGGGACCAGGCGGGGCTTCACCTCCCGCAGTATGTGCTCGCTGTGCGTCACGACCCACGTCAGCGGCGGTGTGGCCCTGATGACCGCGCGCCGCCCCGGCGAGGCGGGCCGCCAGGGAAACACCCTCGGCCAGTACCTCTGTGCCGATCTGGCCTGCTCGCTCTACATCCGGGGCAAGAAGCAGGCGGGCGCCGGGTGGAGGTCCGAGGAGACCCTGTCCGTGGAGGAGAAGACCGTCCGGACCCGGAACAACGTGATGGCTTTCATCGAGCGGGTGATCGCGTAGCCGGTGCGGAGGGCCTTTGTGGGCCCCGTGCGCCCGTCGGGTCCATGTTTCCGTGAAGTTACGCCACCGGAGGCTCCTCCTGCGGGCCTCTGGCCAGGGGGTCGGCCGAGTGGCCGATCAGTTCCGCCGCCACCGCTCCGAGCGGCCAAATCCCGTATGTCGGAAGGCTTGTTCCGCTTCTCGACAGGGTTCTAGGGTCGGGCCACCCGGCGCGGTCGACCGACCTCGTACGCCGGTGAATTCCGGCTCCGTCACGTGCGCGGCACACCCGCTGCTCCCCGTGCGGACGCCTCTGGGCCAACGGTCAGCTGGGAACGGAACGGAAAGCAGGCGAGCGGGTTGGTGAACGACGGGCAACTGGACCCTTCCGACAGGGACCGGCGCAACCCAGTACAGGAACCATCGGGCGGACAGCCGCAGGACCAGGGGTCTGCCGCGGAGCGGGACGGCGGCCAGGACGGTGCCGGACCGCGCGGCGGCAGGGGCGGTGCCGGATCGCGCGGCGGCCAGGACGGTGCCGGACCGTGCGGCGGCCAGGACGGTGCCGGACCGCGCGGCGGCAAGGAAGGTGTCGGACGCCGCGGGTTCCTCGCCGGGGTCGGACTCACCGGTGCGGGAGGGCTCATCGGAGCCTCCATGGCGGCCACACCGAGCGCCGCGGCCGGGCCTTCCCCGGACACTGCCGCCGGGGGCACGCCCCACGCGGCGCCCGCGACGGCGTCCCGGGCGGGCGATGCGGACAAGCTGCGGCCGGACCGGCTGACGGGCCGTCGCATGCTGCTCGTACCCGAACTGCTCCTCCTCGCGGACGGGCCGGCGCGGGGGCAGGCCGTGCTCGTCGAGTCCGGGAAATTCCGCGACATCGGTCCGGCCGAGCGCCTCATCGCTGCCCACCACGACCTGCACCCGGTCCGGCTGGACGGGCACTTGCTCATGCCGGGGTTCATCGACGCCCACCACCATCTGACCCAGAGCTTCGGCAAGGCCAAGTCGTTCGGACAGCCTTCGGAGATCTTCAAGACGATCTGGGAACCGCTGGAACACGCGCTGGACGAGGAGAGCGCCTACCTCTCCGCGAAACTGGCCGCGCTGGAGGCGCTGCGGGGAGGCTTCACCACCGTCGCCGACGCGGGGACCCGCGCCCCGGTCGATGTGGCGGCGCTGGCCAAGGGCACCGACGAGGCCGGGATCCGCTGTGTGCTCTCCAAGATCGTCTCCGACGGCAAGGGCGGCCCCGCACACCTCGCGCGGTGGGGCGGTCACCCGCTGATCCACCCCTCCCTCGCCATCGCCGTCCCGGAGGACGCGACCGCCGCGGTCATCAAGAAGACCGCGGACCTGTGCGCGGAGGCCGGCGTGGTGCTCCAGATCCATGTGAACGAACATCTCGCCTCTGTGGAACGCTCGTTGAAGAGCGTGGGCCGCCGCCCCATCGACTATCTGCACCACATCGGCGCACTCGGCCCGCACCTGCTCGGCGCGCACGCCACCCTCACCACCCCCACCGAGATGCGTCAGCTCGCGGACTCCGGAGCGGCCGTCAGCTACAACCCGGTGGCCAGCGCCTGGAAGGGCAACGCCGTCGCGCAGGCCACCATGATGGCCGCGACGGGCGTGCGGTTCGGTACGGGGACCGACGGCACCCGTGGCGACGGGTTCCGGCTGGTCGACGCGGCGGAGTCCGCGCAGCGTCTGACCTCCGGCCTGGCGACGGGGGACTCCTCGTGCGGCGCCGGACGGCTGTGGCTCGACCACGCCACACGGCTGAGCGCCGACGCCGTCGGGCTCGGACATGTGACCGGCGAGATCGCCGTCGGCAAGGCGGCCGACTTCCTGGTCGTCGATGTGAACGTACCGGAGCTCACCCCGTCCTCCGACCTCCGCTGGGAGCTGGTACGCCTCTCCAACCGGGACCAGATCACCGCCGTCGTGGTGGACGGCCGACTGCGGCTGTGGGAGGGCTGGCCCCCGGACTGGGACGGCCGCGCCCTGGTGGCACGGGCCGCCGAGGTGGGCCCCCGGGTGGTGCGCCGCGCCAAGCTGCAGCGCGTCGAACCTACCTAGCACCTGGCCGTCACACTGAGTACGCCCTGCTCGGCAAGGAGGCGCGCTCGCTCACGATCGATCCGTCCGCTGGAGCCCGCCGGGCCCAGAACGCCGACGTCAGCCCCGGCCGCGGGAGTAATCAGAACGCCTTCCCACAGGTTGGTCAGCTCGCGCTCTGTCAGTTCCACGTGCTCTCCCTGCGGTCCGCCTTCGGCTGCTCGATGTGCTGGGGCAGCCCATTCGGCCTTGATGCCGGGGGGAGGGAAGGGCAAAGCCGCGCTGACCGTCGATCCGTGGGGCAGCAGGGTTCCCCTAGCAGGCCTGGGCGGGGTCTTCGGCTCCGTAGCGGAGGCTGCCGGAATGCGTGATCGGCGGTTCAGGTCCGGTAGCGGGCGCGCCCCACTGCGGCAGCGGCAGTCAGCGGGACGGTGAGAAGGACAGCGGTCAGGAAGATGCCCCGGTAGGCATGGTGCTCGGCAGGACCAGCGGCGAAGGAGCTGGCCAGAGCACTGCCGGTGTAAAGGGCCAGACCGAACATGGCGACACCGGTGGCACGGGCCGTCGGGGACAGGGCGGTGGCCCAGGACTGAATCGTGGAGTGCATGAACGACCAGCCGCAGCCGAGGAGCAGGGCGCATCCCACCAGTGCCGGGACAGACCGGCTGGCTGCGGCGAAGCTGAAGGCCACCGCCGTTTGCGCCCCGCCGGTCACGATCAATCGCACTGGCGTCCAGCGTCCGACCAGCCGCTTGACTATCTGCGCCGCTGTCATTGAGCCCACCCCGTACAGCGCGGAGACCGCACCGGCCACCGTCGCCGAGGCGCCCTGGGCTTCGAGAGCCGGTGCAATGTACGTCAAGAAGCCCAGGAGTACGGCGCCTTCGAGCATGGCGACCGCCATGACGTACCACTGCCAGCGGGAGCTCAGGACGACCTTGCACGGGGCGAGCAGCGCACCGGACTCTGCGCGAGACGGCTCCGGCAGTCGTCGCAGGGCGACGACCAGACAGGCGGCGATCACGCCGGGCAGCGCGAAGACCAGCCGCCAGCTGACGTAGTGCGCCAGCGAACCAGCGACGACGGTGGCTACGGCGGTGCCCAGCGCGAATGCGGTCATCAGCTCGCTGAGAGGGCGCTGGCGGACAGCGGCGGGCACCGTGTCCCCGACATAGGTGAGGGAGGCGGCGATGGATGCGGCGAAGAATGCGCCGGCCGCGACGCGAGCCACGATCAGCATCGTCACGCCGGGTGCGATTGCTGAGCAGATTGCGGCGATAGCGGCCCCGGCCAGTGAGATCCGCATGACCCGTACTCGACCGATGCGGTCACTCGCCAGGCCCCAGACCGGCTGCGTCAGGCCGTACGCGAGGAAGTAGCCGCTGGCGGCGAGCATCATCGTGTGCAGCGGCGCGCCGAGCTGGACGCCGATGAGTATCAGCATCGGGGTGATGCAGAAGCGGTCGAAATTGCTGACGAAACCGGCGGCGCGCAGCAGGCGCAGTGAGGTGGCAGCGATGGGGGCAGCCGGCTCGGTGGTGTCTGGAGGGGGTGCTGACGTGGTGGGGGGCGGGTCGGCGGTGTCCATGGGGCTCCTTGTGCTGTGACTGCTGGTCCTCCCGTAGTGGGTCAAGCCCATCAGGGCGGTGGGCCGTTGGGACTCTGTAGCCGATTACTCTTGCTCACACCCTGGGCACGGTACGAGGCACCAGAAGGACGCCCTGGGAGGAAGGGGCGGGTATGAACGACGGTCCGCGCAAGGAGCTCGGCGCGTTTCTGCGCTCCCGACGTGAGCGGTTGACGCCCTCTGCTGCAGGGCTGCCCGGCTCGACCCGCCGGCGCACCCCGGGGCTGCGACGCGAAGAGGTTGCCGAGCTGGCCGGCGTCAGCAGCTCTTGGTACGCGTGGCTTGAACAGGGACGGGTCCGTACGTCGGAGCAGGTGTTGCGGTCCGTCGCACGAGCTCTGCGGTTGAACACAGACGAAACGGCGCATGTACTGTCGTTCAGCGAGCACGCGGTGCCCCCCGAGCAGCCGCCGGGATGGGTATCGCGGAATCTGCTGTCGCTGGTGGAGACCCTCACGCCGAACCCGGCCGTGGTGCTCGACCCGCACTGGGACCTGCTGGCCTGGAACACGGGATATACGGCGCTGCTCACCGACCTCGCCCGCCTCGCGCCCAAGCAACGCAACCTGCTGTGGCTGGTGTTCCGCTGGCCACCGTCCCGTACGCTGCTGGCCAGTTGGGAGCCCGAGGCGCGGAGCCTGCTCGGCCAGTTCCGGGCGAAGGCGGCCCGACACCCGGAAGACGACCGGTACGCCGAGGTCACCGAAGAGCTTCTTGCAGACCCGGACGCGGCCCGGTGGTACCGCCACCGGGAGACCTCGTCCTTTCACCCCGCCGTACGCCACTTCCAGCACCCCGTGGTCGGCGATCTCCACCTTCGCTACACCAAGCTCGCCGCCGTGGACGAACCCGGCCACTATCTCCTGGCCTACATTCCCGACGACCGGGCCACTGAGGAGGCGCTGGGAACGCTCACTGAATGAGCGGGGCGCCGCTTCCGCTCAGGATTTCAGGTACGCAGTGCGGCGGCCCGACCGCGCCCGGGAGGCCGCTCACGGGCCCAATCGACTATGGGGACCAGCAGTCAGGAGGCGAGCATCTGGCGCTTGAGCATCTTGATGTGGTCGACGTGTCCTTCGACGAGCCGGAACTCCAGGGCAGGGTGAGTCCGGCGGACTGCGAGACAGCGGGGGAGGGGGCGGACGAACCGGGACAGGGCCGCTGGGGACAATGGACCCATGTCTGTCCCAGCAACCTCCATCCGAGCAGCCCGCACCGAGGACCTGCCGGCCCTCCAGGACATCGAGAGGGCGGCAGGACAGTGCTTCCGCGGCATCGGTATGCCGGAGATCGCTGACGACGAACCGCCGCCGCTGGACGAACTGGCCCGCTACCAGCGGGCCGGACTCGCATGGGTCGCGGTCGACGGGTCGGATGCCCCGGTGGCGTACCTCATCGCGGACCATGTCGACGGCAACATGCACATCGAGCAGGTCTCGGTGCACCCGGACAGTGCACGCCGTGGCATCGGACGCGCGCTGCTGGACCATGTGGCCGAACGGGCCGCGGCCGACGGGAACCGCGCCCTGACGCTCACCACCTTCGCCGACGTGCCGTGGAACGCGCCGTACTACGCACGCTGCGGCTTCCAGCCCCTCGACGAGCACCACCTCGGCACCGGCCTGCGGGCCGTACGTGCCCGGGAGGCCGCGCACGGCCTCGACCGGTGGCCACGGCTGTGCATGCGCCGCGCCCTCTGACAGCCGTGGCGACTCCCGGCCTATGGCCGATGCCGGGAGTCGCTACCGCAGCAGGTCGGCCAGCCGGTCACGGACCCCGTCCTTCACGGCCGCCATGTCCGGCATCAGCCCGTCCCGGTCGTCGGGGTCCCGGGTCAGGGCGTACAGCCGGTCGTCGGCGCGGGCGAGGATCAGATCGCTGCTGGTCCCGGCGATCTCGGCAGACCCCTGCGCGGTGTACTCGGTGACGGTGATCAGCGCGGAACGCTCCGACGCGGTGAGCACCGCCTCCGTGTCCAGTGCCGGATCGGGATCCGCCGACGCACCTCGCGGCAGCCAGTCGGTGAGCATCCGCAACGCTTCGTCGAGCTTGTACAGGCCGATCTGGTGCACCCCGAGCGCATCGATACGGACCATGAGGCAGATCCGCTCGGGCTGGGGAAGTACCAGGATGCGCCACGGCTCCCCGGGCTCCGACCCCGTCGTACGGGCATCGAGCACCTTGCGGGCCCGCTGCTGGAACGCCACGGCGATCCCCAGGTCCCCCTGCACCCGGACCTGCTCCCCCGTGGAGCCCGCCAGGAGCAACTGGCGTGCGGCCAGCGACCGTACGGCCTCGGCGAGCACCTCGTCGGACGGGCGGGCCTCCAGGAAGTCCACGATCGCGTCCACGGCGGTGAGTTCGGCGATGGTGTACGCGCCGAGGAGCACCGGACCGGTGTTCACCAGGTTCACCACGGCCGAGACCAGCCCGGTGGGGACGGACGCCGCGTCCGATGGCGTCTCAGCGGCAGCATCGTGTCGGTCGTCGCTCATCTCGGCCTCTCCGCCTTCCACCAGGTCCCCGCAGGCGCCTCACGACTCGCTCGCAGGACTGCGGCGGCGCTCGCCGACGGCGTCTCGGTGACCCACACCTCGGAGCTGCCGAACAGCCCGCGTCCCGCTCTGCCGGGCAGAGAGCGGCCCAGCTCCGTGGTCGGGTCCACCCGCTCCGGGGGGCGGAACCGGGCCGCCAGATCCTGCGAGACGGCGGTGACGTCGTCGGACTCCTCGATCCGGCGCAGCGTCCGGGTCAGCAGCCGTGCGACCGGAGGCGTCAGGGACGTGGGTACGGTCAGGACCGGCGACAGGTACATCGGGCGCCGCTCCGTCATCCGGGACAGCCCCCACGGCCCGACATTGCTGCGGGTGAACCGGTACACCACGTAGTCCATGAGATGGCGCAGATCGCTCACGCTCGGCAGTCTGCGCCCGCCGAAGGCGGCGGGGGTCTTCTCCAGCTGGACCCAGGTGCCCTGGGCGGTGCGCCCGTGCAGCTTCTCGCGCACCACCTGGCCGCGCATCCCGATATCGGGGTAGACGCTCTTGTCGATGTCCCGGTGGTGGCTGGACAGACGCGTATGGCTGACCTTGTCGAACCGCCAGGCCTCGTACAACTCCGGATCGTCCACCAGCACATGTCCGCCGCACAGCACATCGTGCAGCTGCGGCACCTGCAGCCCGTGCCGCTCCAGATCGGAGAGGATGGCCGCCTCCTCCGGGCTGAGGCGTTCCGTCGCCGCGATCAGGCCTTTCCGGTACGCGCCCGCCCGCGCGGTGATCTCGATCATGAGCCGCATCCGGGTGCGCGCCTCGTCGGCCCGCTGGGCGCGCACTCCCGAGGCCGCCCGGCGGGGCCGCCCCACGCCCGGGACCGATGGCAGTGCGTGCTTGCGCTCCACCGGACCAGTACAGCACAGGCGGCACACACCCGCAGCGGCCACCTGCGGCCAACCCGCAGTCATCATCGACCACCTGCGGCCACCAGCGGCCGCCCGGCCCGCGAGCACGGCACCCGGGGGGCGGCCCGTGTCCACTCCTGACCACGCGCCCCGGGCCAGACGTACGGGTCTTGACCTCAAGCGCGGTTGATGAACCAGGGTCGGTGCCCATGACACGCTTCCTGGACCTCGTGCACCCTGCCGCCGGCACCGCTCTGCTGAGCGAGTGGATCACCGGTACCCCCGAGCGCTCCCGTACGGCCGCCGACGCCGTGATGGCCGAATGGGCGGCGGCCGAGAAACCGCCCGGCCGTCTGGCCCAGCACATCCTGCTCTCCGCCGACGGCGCCGGCCTCCTCTTCTACGCGCAGTGGACCGGCGATGAGGAGCACCTGGCATGGGCCCGCGCCCACCGGGCTGCGACCGTCAGCCGTGTCGACACACTCGTACCCGGGATCGAGCGCCCCGGACTGAACCGGACCCGCCTGCGGCGCAGCGTCGTTCATGACGCGGAGTCACCGTCCGGCGTCCTGGTGGTGAGCGCGATGGCGGCGGGCGCCGTGGAAGGCATGCTCCGGCCCGCGCCCGGCCTGCTCGCGGCGCACGTCCATCTCACACCGGACGGTGCACGCGCCATCGTCGTCGCGGAGTGGACCGACGCCGCCTCCTCCGGCACAGCCGCTGCCCAGTGCCCCGGCGCCAAGCGGTACACGCTCCATGGCTCGTTCGTCGATGCCGACTCGTGAGGCTCGCGAAGCGCGTGAAGCGCCCGGCCGACAACGGCGCGTGGGCGGCCGCGTGAGGGCTCCCGGCCCGGCCGCCATCGCCCCATGCCGCTGTTCAGAACAGCTGGAACGGTCAGAACAGGAGGGACCCCAGGGCGTCCACCGCCTGGCCCGGGTCGTCGCCGATCCAGAGCGTGTGGCCGTCCGGCCTGATCAGCGCGGCCGGGGCCGTCGACCAGGACATGGCCAGTTCCGGGTCCATGGGTGGGTGCGCGCCGGGGTCGGGGGTGGCGGCGACCGTGTCGACCAGCCCCTCCAGACCGGCGCCCGCGACCGCCCGGTCGGCGTGGAGGCGGCCACCGGTGAGGTCGAGCAGGGTGAACCGTCCGGGACGCGCGGTTTCGAACAACCGCTCAGGGCCGGTACCGTCCGGCGCCGCCGCGAAGGCCAGGTCGGGAGCGCGGGCGCCGAGGCGCGGGTCGTTGCCGTCCGGGCCGTCGAGCGCCCCGTAACGGACGTCGAGTTGGGACAGCCGGGCGGCGAGGTCGTGGTTGAGCGCCGGATATTCCGTCAGCAGGGCGTCGAAGCGGCGGCGCAGGGTGAATCCGTCCAGGCCGGTGGCCGTCACCAGGGCGACTTGCGCCCGTACGTCGGCGAGAACGGCCGCAGCCACCGGACGGCGTTCCCCCGTGTAGTCGTCGAGCACCCGGGTGGCTGCCCCCGCGCACAGAACGGCGGTCAGCCGCCAGGCCACGTTGTGGGCGTCCTGCACACCGAGGTTGAGCCCCTGACCGCCCATCGGGTAGTGCATATGGGCGGCGTCCCCGGCCAGCAGCACCCGCCCCTCACGGTAGGTGTCGGCGAGCTTGCCCGCGTCCCCCACCGTGGCGACCCGGCGGGGGTCGCGCATGCCGAGGTCGGTGCCGGCCACCCGCTCCACGGCGGCCCGCAGACGGCCGAAGGGCACCGGGACGGGCGGTGTCTCATGCATGGTCGCGTGGTCGATCACGGCGACGACGTGGCGTCCTCCCGGCTGCGGGATGGTCAGCAGGACTCCTGCCTCGCAGGAGAGGATCGGCGCGCCGCTCGGCGGCGGCGCATCGAGGACCACATCGCCGCTGAGGGTCGTGGTGACGGTCTCGGTCCCGGCGAAGGGGATCCCGGCAGCGGTGCGTACGGTGCTGTGCGCGCCGTCGCACCCCACCACGTAACGTGCGGTCAACTGCCCCGTCCCAGCAGGGGAGTCGGTCTCCACGACCACATGGTCGGGGTACTGCCGCAGGCCGGTGACCCGGCAGCCGCGGGTGACCTCGCCGCCGAGCCCCACCAGCCGGCGTTCCATCAACTCCTCCGTCGCCACCTGCGGGTTGAGCAGTACGGAGGGGAACCGGGTGGGCAGTCCGGTGAAGTCGAGCCGGGTCTGTCCCAGCGCGAAGTGCCAGGAGCCGACGTTCTGCCCCGCCGCGATCAGCGGTCCGGCAAGCCCGCGGGTGTCGAAGAGTTCGAGGGTGCGCGGCTGGACGGTGAAGCCGCGGGACCAAGCCGAGCGCTCTGTACGGGCCTCAAGCAGCCGGACGCCGACCCCGGTGGCGGCCAGCTCCGCGGCCAGCCAGGTGCCCACCGGTCCGGCTCCGACCATCAGGACATCGGTATCAAAATCCATCATGGCGCTCCTGGCTCACTGCCCCGCCCCAGCCGTCCGGCCGTACACGGGCCGCTGGGCGGGGCAGGGTAAAGAAGGGCGGGCGAACGGTACTGGGAGGCGCGTACGGCCCCGTAGAACACGCAGGTAGAACACGCAGGTAGAACACGCAGGTAGAACACGCAGGTAGAACACACAGCGAAAAAGGCACGGCAAAGAAGGACAGTAAAAAGGCACGGCCAAAAGGGCACCGCTAAAAAGGCACAGCGACGTTATCAGGTTCATCGGACCGGCCAGTCCGGGGGCGAGGGGGCGCCGAGCACGGGAGCCGTCCCTGACCGCAGCTCACATCGCGGCGTCGGGCCCTGATCACCACATCGGGTGGCATGAACGTGGTTCCGGTACTTCTCGGGACAACCGGACCCGATCCTGAGGAAGTCGGAACACTGGAACACAGAAGGGTTCGGCCCATGACCACAACAGCGCAGGACGTCATCGCAGCCAAGTACGAGCGGGCGTTCGACACCATGGACGCCGACCACAACGGCTACCTGGACTGGACGGACTACCAGAAGCTCGCCGACCGCTACATCGAGGCGTACCGGCTCGACAAGGACGACCGCCGGGCCAGGGCGCTCCGGTCCTTCTCCCAGATCTACTGGCTGGAACTGCTACGCCACGCGGACGCCGACGGGGACCGGCTCACGAAGGAAGCGTTCGTCCGGGCCAACCGTCTCGCGGCCGTCGACACCAGCCGGCTCAACGTGACCGAGGGCGCCGGCCACGCGATCTTCGATGTCATCGACGTCAACGGTGACAACGAGATCAGCAGGGACGAGTTCGCCCGCGCGCTGAGGGACGTATGGAGGATCGAAGCCCCCGACGCGATGGACTCCTTCATGCAGCTGGACACCGATGGCGACGGCGCGATCTCGCGCCAGGAATTCATCCGCGCCATCCGCGAACACTTCCTCTCGAACGATCCTGACGCACCGGGCAGCCTGTTCTTCGGACACGTCTGATCTCCGTCCGCATCTGACCAACGGTCCGGGCGCGAACACGCTCGATGACCCCTGACGTCCTACGTCGGGACTGGGCATGTCCGGTCCGGCGACATGCGCGCGGCCACCGTGACCAAGGCGGTGGCCGTGGTGGCCGCGCGCACGCAGACGAGGCCCGACCGACCGGGCACGGGCACGGGTATGGGCAAGGGCACGAAGATCCGATCAGGTGCGCAACGGCTCCGTACGCTCGGCTTACTTCGGAGGCAATCGCCTCGGCGTGCCCGTACTGACAGGGTTGGTGATCTCTCCGCGCAGACCGCCCGGCCCACCGGACGTGCCTACCAGGCGCGGTTCGCGCTGCATCTCACCGTCGTGGACGGCCTCGTGACCCGGCATCATGTCTACGAGGACAGCCTGGCCGTCGCCCAGGCATTCGAAGCGAAGAGTCAGTGAAGGACCACCTGGCCGATCGCGAAGACGTCGCTCACCTCAGCAAGTAGTTGCGACGGAGGGCCGCTTCAGGCGTTGAACACAGCGTTGCGGCGCAGCTGCTCTGCGCACCACCGGAAGTGCCCGTCACGGTCGTCCAGGCCGAAGAGGTCGTAGGTGGTCAGTGCGTAGGCGGCCTGATAGGCGGCGAGGGCCGCCGGCGGGTACCCGAGCTCGTGGGCGAAGAGCCTGGTGAGTTCCGTGGTGTGCTCTTCGGCGTGCGGCCCGTACATGTCCCAGATGGCAGCGGTGACGGCGGCCTCGAAGGCCGGGTCGCCTGCGGTCGAGTAGAAGCCGAAGTCGAGCACCGCGACAGGCCGGCCGGTCACGGCGATATGGATGTTGGGCGGGACGAGGTCGCCATGGATCACTGTCACCGGTGGTTCGGGAAGCGAGCGCAGTGCCTTCTGCGTGTGCTCAACTCCCGCGTCGAAGTACGGGACATGGGCGGCCAGGGCGCCACCGTGCCGGGAGACGGCCCTGGCGACCAGGGCCGCGAGCGCGTTACGGAAGCAGTCGTGGTCCCGCCACAGCGGGCGGTCGTCGCCCTGGACAGTCAACTGGCGCATGGCGTCGGTGCCGGGCACGGAGGCCAGGCCACGCAGCACGGCAAGGAGCACATCGATGTGCTGGGCGGGCAACTCGCGCCCAGGCGCCCCGTGAGCCGAGTCGGCCCGCATCGGGGCTCCGGGCAGTTCACGCTCGTACGTCATCAGAACGCCCCCGTGGTCCTCAACGTCGAAGATCTCCGGGGTGGAGAACGGCAGCGCGTGCCGAGCGATATCCGCGTACACCTGGCGGGTGAGGCCGAAATCGGCCGGCGGCCGACCGCTCCACACCTTGGCGACCCGGCCCTCGCCCAGCCGGTAGACGACGCCCTCAACACCGGCACCGATACGGCGGACACTCGTGTACCCGCGCTCCGTGAAGTGCCCAAGCCAAGGGTCGGACAGAGGGACGTCTGCGTTCGGAGTGTTCTTCATCCGTGTATGAGAACAGGCGCCGCACGGACCTCGCACGGCGTCCTCCCGGGGCAAATCGGCCCGTACGAGGCTCATACGGCGCCCATACCGCATCCATGCGGCATCCACGCGGCACTCGTGCGGTCAACTGGATTGACGGAGCAAGTACGTGGAGGGCAAAGTTCACCCAAACTTGACAACGTTGTCACAGGAAGGATCGCCATGAGAGCGTGGAAACGCGTGTTCGCCGCCTTGCTGCTCGCCACCACAGTGGCCGCGGCATCCACCACTCCGGGCGTCGCAGACGCCAAGGGTCGGGGACCGAAGTTCGCCGATGATCCGACCGCACTGGTCGACACGTCGATCGGCAACAACGGCGACGGGACCACGTTCCCCGGCGCCGCCGTTCCGTTCGGCATGGTCCAGTTGAGCCCCGACACGCAGCTCAACCAGTACGCGTCCTACGACTACAAACAGGACAAGATCCTCGGCTTCAGCCACACGCACCTCTCCGGCGTCGGCTGCCAGACGATGGGCAACTTCCGGTTCATGCCGACCATTGGCGCGGTGACATCGTCCGATCCGGCGCAGTACGGTGCGAAGTTCAGCCACGACAACGAGACCCGGGCGCCCGGCTATTACGGAGTGAAGTTCGACAACGGCATCAAGGCCGAACTCTCCGCGACGCAGCGGACCGGCCAGCACCGATACACGTACCCCGCAGGTTCGGGGCCCGAGAACGTGCTCATCGAGACCGGTGAGAGCAACGGCAGCACCTACGCCGGAGACGTCCACGTCGTCGGCAACGACACCGTCGAAGGCTGGCTCCAGGGCGGCAACTTCTGCGGTGAGACCGGCAAGGAGCGCTACCGGATCTACTTCAGCGCCAAGTTCGACCGGAAGTTCGCAAGCTTCGGCACCTGGACCGACAACACCATCACCCCCAACCGGCGTGACGCGTCCCGCGGAACCAAGCGCGCGGGAGCCTATGCGACGTTCGACCCGGCCAAGGGCCACCAGGTCGGAACCTCGGTGGGTCTGTCCTACACGTCGATCGACGGGGCGCGTCTCAACCGCAAGGCGGAACAGCCGAAGTCGTTCGACAAGGCCCGCACCGCCGCGCACCGCACCTGGCAGCAGGAACTCGACCGGATGCGGGTCGCCGGCGGCAGTACCGCCGACCAGCGCACGTACTACAGCGCGCTGTACCACTCGCTGCTGCACCCGTCGATCGGGTCCGATGTGGACAACCGCTACCGGGGTTTCGACGACCGGGTGCACCGTGCCGATTCCACGTACTACCAGATGTTCTCGCTCTGGGACACCTACCGTTCCCAGAACCAGCTGGTGGCCCTGCTGAACCCGGACAAGGCCACGGACATGGCCAAGTCCGTGCTGCACATCTACCAGGACGGTGGCTGGCTGCCGCGCTGGGCGCTCGGCAACAGCGAGACGAACGTGATGAGCGGTGACCCCGTCACGCCATGGATCGTCGACATCTACAACCGGGGCCTGCTCGACAACCGCACCGCCCGCCGGCTCTTCGGGGCGCTGTGGAAGAACGCCAACGAGGTCCCCGCGGACCAGTCGGTCTTCCGCGGCCGTGACGGCAATCCCACGTACGTCAAGAACGGCTGGGTCGGCTACCAGAATCTGCCGGGTTACAAATACGGTGACAGCCGCCAGTCGGGTTCGGCCACGCTGGAGTACGCGCTCGCCGACTGTGCGCTGTCTACGATGGCCGGCGGCCTCGGCTACCAGGACAAGGCCGCGACGCTCGCCGGGCGCTGCGACAACTTCACCAAGCTCTGGGACCCCAGCGTCACTTCGCAGGGATTCTCCGGATTCCCGGTCACCAGGAACGCGGACGGCACCGTCGCGGGCGACCCCGATCCCGCACAGGCCGGGGCGTTCCACGAGGGCACCGCGTGGCAGTACGAATGGCTCGCCCAGCAGGACCCGCAGACGCTCTTCGGGCTCATGGGCGGCTCTTCGCAGGCCGAGCAGCGGCTCGACAAGTTCTTCGACATGCCGACCGTACTCACCGACCCGGCGAAAGCCGCTTCGGACTCCTGGGTGACCGGGGCGTACGACTACCACAACAACTTCGCCTTCAACCCCAACAACGAGCCCGACTTCCACACTCCGTGGATGTACGCGTGGACGGGCGCGCCGTGGAAGACCTCCGCCGTACTGCGGGCGATGCGGACCCTTTTCACCGACAACGTGTACGGGATGCCCGGCAATGACGACCTCGGCGCCACTTCCTCGCTGCTGGTCTTCGCCATGGCGGGCATCTTCGAGGCCCAGCCCGGCTCGGCCACCTACGTCGTCTCCGCGCCGATGTTCGAGAAGGTCGAGATCCGGCCCGAACACGGCCGCACGATCAGAATCGACGCCCCGGGCGCGAACGCGTCGCAGCTTCAGTACGTGTCCTCCGTGCACACGAACAAGGGCAAGCTGAGCCAGAGCTGGCTGTCCCACAAGAACCTGCTCCGCTCCGGCACGATCAGGATCAAGCTCTCCGACAAGCCGACGAGGTGGGGAGTCGACGCGGCCCCGCCCGCCATGGCCCGGCCCTGAGGATCGGGGGTGCGGCCCCTCCTGTCCAGCGAGGGGCCGCACCCCGCCCGGGTTTTACCGCCGACCCGCAGCCGTACGGTGTCCGCGGTGACCACGGCTACGTGACGAATCCCCGACGCGTGACGTAACGCGGTGGCCTGCCACCTCAGCCGGCGGCGGCTTCGGCCACCGAGACGTCCGCCCGGGTCCGGCCGCGGCCCAGCCGGTCCCAGAGGCTTAGCAGAGGGGACGTCATCACCGTCGTGACCAGGGCGACAATGACGAGCACGCCGAAGAGCGCCGGTGAAGTGATGCCCGCGGCCAGACCGACGTTGATGGCGATGAGCTGCATCAGGCCGCGGGCGTTCATCAGCGTGCCCACCCGGACGGCGACGTCCTGCCCCTCGCCCAGCAGCCGCGCGGTGGCCCAGCAGGCACCGAACTTGCTGACGACTGCCACCAGGACACAGGCCGCGGTGAACAGGAGCATCCTGCCGCCGGACAGCAGCGTGAAGTCGGTGTTCAGGCCGGAGTAGGTGAAGAACAGCGGCAGGAACACGATGCGGCTGACCGGCTCGATGGCCCGCACCGCGCGGGTCACCACAGGATCCCTGGGGAAGGCGACACCGAGACTGAACGCGCCGAACACGGCGTACAGGCCGATGCGGTCGGTGTACCAGGCGGCGATGAACAGGAGGAGGACGACGACCAGCAGCGTGTGTTCCTCGGTCAGCCGCCGGGCCCATTTTAGCGCCTGCGGCCGCAGGCGCACGAACACAGCGAGGAACACACCGAGCCCGACCGCGCCGATCGCGGCCAGGGCGAAGGTGGACGCCCCTCCGCCGGCCAGGCTCAGCACCGCTGCCAGCAGGATCCAGGCCACGACGTCGTCCAGCGCGCCGGCGGCCAGCGAGATCGAGCCGAACCGGGAGTCGGTCAGGCCACGTTCGGTGATGATGCGCGCCAGCATCGGGAAGGCGGTGATGGCGAGGGTGACCCCGATGAAGAGCGCGCCCACCATTGGCGAGATGCCGTCGGGGTAGATGTCCACCCAGTTGTGGGCCATGGTGGCGAGGCCCGCCCCCAGCACCAGCGGCACGGTGATACCGGCAGCCGACACGGACACCGCCGTGCGGCCCACCGACGACAGCCGGTCCGTGCGGAACTCGTAGCCCGCCAGGAACATGAAGGCGACGAGGCCGATCTGCCCGGCCACGTACAGGATCGGACGCAGTTCCTGGGGGAAGAGGGCGTCCTCGGCACCGGGTGAGACGAGACCGAGCACCGACGGGCCGAGAGCCACGCCGGCGACCATCTCGCCCACCACGGGCGGCTGTCCCAGATAGCGCAGCAGCAATCCGACGAGACGGCAGGTGACGAGGATGACGGCCACGGCGAGGAAGAAGGCCGGACCCAGCTCGGTGGTCGACAACGGGGACTCCCTGGTGAGGAGGCGAGGAGAGGGGGACGCCGTCAGGTGTTCCGGCCCGTGTACGGGCAGGTCGTGACAGCCGGTTCGCGCTGCCCGTCGGCGCCGGAAGCGGTCTGCTCCCGTGGCAACGGGCGGCCTTCGGTGTCGTGCTCGGCGAAGAAGCGTGCGGCGGGCCTGGTACGGCGGGCGTCCAGCACCATGTAGGTGCCGAGGACGAGCTGCGTCAGGCTGCGTCCGACGTCCTCGGCCCGGTCCCGTACGGCCAGCGCGGTGCGCAGGACACGGCGCCGCGGCGTGTCTGCCGGGTGGTTGCGGGGGACGAGGAGACAGGGTGCGCGGTGGGGGATGGAGCGGGTGTGGCTGACCGGTGAGTCCAGCTCGAAGCGGGCCAGTACCTCGCGGGTGGCGGCGCGCATCGCGAGGGGGGAGAGGCGCCAGGCCGGACAGGGCCGGTTCGCGGCGATGCCGAACGGGATGTGGTGGGCCTCCTTGGCGGACAGCGTCTCCCAGCGCCCGGGGACGAAGTCCTCGGGGTCGGTATAACCGCCGGCGTGGTAGTCGGGGTAACTGAAGGTCAGCACGGATCCCGACGGGATGAGCGGCAAGCCGTCGAGGTCGATGTCCGCG
Organism: Streptomyces sp. NPDC054757; assembly: GCF_053612185.1. NCBI lineage: Bacteria > Bacillati > Actinomycetota > Actinomycetes > Kitasatosporales > Streptomycetaceae > Streptomyces > Streptomyces sp. NPDC054757. Next base: position 72,808 of record NZ_JBSHBW010000014.1, on the reverse strand, counting down.
GTGGTGATGCGGTGGGCCACGCCGAACAGCGGGAAGAGGCGGAACGTCTCGTTCATGACGTGCGACAGATAGCGGTCGTCGTCGCCGCCCGCTGTCACCCGCTCCTGCACCTCCGGATGCTGGGCCAGCACCAGCAGAAGGTGGGCCATCGCCTCCGACATCTGCACGACGGCGGTGTTGAAGAAGGTGCCCTGGAGGTAGTACGCATGCTGGCGGCGGGTCAGCCCGGCCGGCAGCACATGTGGCACCGCACCGGCGTCCAGCCTGCGCAGCAGGTAGCGGGTCAGCCGGTCGCGGCGGCGCAGGTGCCGCAGTCTGGTGCACTTCAGGGCGTTGACCACGTCCTCGGCGTTGTCGACGATCAGCTTCCGCGCCTCGGGCGGGCAGTCCTCCTGGAACACCAGCCTGTAGAAGAACTCGGCCCACACCGGCATCATCAGATCGCGCAGCCGCACGGCCCGCACTCCACCGGAGGGCAGGGCGTCCAGCACGTGCCGGGTACTGCGCGCGGCCGCGTCGTACAGCTCGGCCGACGGGCCGGACAGGATGGCGAGGGTGCACCGGGACACCTCATCGTAGCGGGGCCCGGCCTCCAGGTGCTCCTGGTGGATGTCGGCGCCGGGCGCGAGCCAGTACCAGAACAGGTCGGACAGCGCCGCGCCCTTGCTGCGGCCGTTCGCCGCGGGCTGGCCGTAGATCTCCTCGAAGCGTTCGGCGCCGCCGTACTCCTCCTGCGGGAAGGGCAGGCCCTCGTCGCCGTTGACGCGGGCGAAGAGCTTCATCCGCAGGGACACGATCCGGCCGGGCAGCCAGGCCGGGGAGGAGAGCAGCAGGGCGCCGCCCGCGGCCAGGGCCGCCGCCGTGGTCTTCTTCAGCATGTCCGTTCCCCTCTCGTCGGCCGCAGTGCCGTGCCGCGCTCGACGACCTGATCGGCCGTGAGGTCCCGGGGCCGGTGGCCACCGCACAGGGCGAGCACGTGGTCGAAGTCGGCGCGCAGCGCGGTGAGGCACTCGCGTACGCCTTCCTCGCCCAGGCCGGCGAGCGCCCACAGCACGGGCCTGCCGACGCCGACGGCACGGGCACCGAGGGCGAGGGCCGTCGCGATGTCGCTGCCCCGGCGCACCCCGCCGTCCATGAGGACCGGTATCCGTCCTGCGACGGACTCGACCACCGCGGGCAGCGCCTCGACTGCTGCGGGAGCGGCATCGAGCTGCCGTCCTCCGTGGTTCGACACGAGCAGCGCGTCCATGCCCTGCTCGACGGCGGTGCGCGCGTCCTCGGGGTGCAGTACGCCCTTGAGGACGAGCGGCAGGTCGGTCTGTTCACGCAGCCGGCACAGGTCGTCCCAGCCGGCCGGCCACATGGCGATGGAGCGGGGGCGGCCGGGCTCGCCGCCGGGCAGGTCCCGCATGTTCTCGGTGACAAGGCCGGGCGGCAGATCGTGGAAGCCGTTGCGCAGGTCCCGGGTGCGACGGCCGAAGACGGGAGAGTCGACGGTGACGACGAGGGCGGAGCAGCCCGCCCGTTCCGCCCGGCGGACCAGCTCGGTGGTGACTTCGGGCTCCGGCTGGAGATAGAGCTGGAACCAGACCACCGCTTCGTCGTCCTGCTCGCGGGCGGCCGCGACGACGTCTGCCACGGCGGTGGTCGACGCCATGCCTGTCACCAGCGGGACCCCCGCCGCGGCGGCGGCGCGTGCGGTGGCCGCTTCGCCGTCGGGGTGGGCGAGCCGGTGGAAGGCGGTGGGCGAGACGAACAGCGGGGCCGGCCACTCCCGGCCCAGGACGCTGACCCCGGTGCTGCGGTCGCCGCCGCCGCGCAGCACCCGGGGGAGCAGGGCCAGCCGGCCGAAGGCGTCCTCGTTCTCCCGCAGCGCGGTCTCCTCACCGGCGCCGCCGGCGAAGAAGTCGTAATGCTCCTGCGGGAGTTGACTGGGCACGGGTCGGGCCGGATGGTGCGCCGGGCCGGTTTCCCGGCCGGTCATGGCCGGGGTGCGGCGAGCGCGTCACCGGTCGGGGAACCGTCGCCGGCCGCGAGGCGGGCGGTCAGGAAGGAGCGCAGCGGGCCGACGTGCACCTCAGGGTTGTCCCACTCGTTCTCCAGGTTCTCCGTGACGTGGTGCTCGGCGACCGGTTTTCCGCTGCCGTCGGGAAGGAACTGCCGTACCACGGGGTGCAGGTAGCGGGCGTCGAGACCGCTGGTGTCCTGCTGGTTCATACGGTTGACGCTGATGTCGAAGGGGTCGACCTGGTCGTGGTCGGCGCCGTACTCCAGGGTGACGGTGAAGTAGGCGGACAGTGCCCCGAAGTCGCCCCGCCCGGCTGCCGTGTGCAGGTGCCCCACGGGCACCTCCTCGCAGTAGCGCACCCCGCCGTCGGCGTCGACCAGGATGCTGTCGCCGAGGAACCCGAACATCTGCCACAGAGCCGAGGTGCGGTTGATGCGCTCGGTGACCGCGTCGGCCACAGCGGCGCCGGTGGCGGGCAGGCCGGTGTGCGGCCACTGCACGTCGTGATAGCGGCGTTCCAGTATGCGGGCCAGCGCCTTCACGCCGTACCGGAAACCGTGGATGAAGCCGCTGGTGGACTTCTTGAAGTCCAGCGACTGGGTAATGGTTCCGGCGAAGTAGAGATCGGGTACGCTGACCGATTCCCAGGCATCTGTGAGGTGCGGGAAACGGTCCTTGACGACCAGATCCGGGCGGCATTCCTCAGCGAATATCGAAGCGTCGAAGCGGAATCCGGTGGCCAGAATGACCCGGTCGTACCGGATGTCTTTGACGACTTCATCAACGCGCGAGAAGCTGACGCTCACCACATATCCGCCGTCGGCATTGCGTTTGATACGGAGAATGTTTCCGTCGAGGATCGCATTCTGTGATTTGAGCTGGTACGTATCGAGGAAGTTGTTGTTGACGGCCCGTAGGTGCCCCACGAAATGAGTACGCCAGGCAAGCTTCAGTGAACCTGGTCCGGCCACGTGGATGACCGCGGCGGTCTCGATGAGGTTGTCCGCGGTCTCGAACGCGGAATTGCCCCGGCCGATGATGAGAACCCGCTGGTCGGTGAAGTCCTGCGGATCGACCGTCACCTCGTCGTAGCGCTCGGCATCGGCCGCGCCCTCGATGGGCGGTACATAGGGCCGGGAGACGCCGGTGGCGACGATGACACGCCGTGCCCGGACAACGTTGCCCTTCTCGTCCGTTGCCACGAACTCGCCGCCGTTCGGGCGCGTTACGCGGCTGATGCGGGTGTGGTAGCGGATGTTCAGGCCGTGCTCGCGGACGAAGTCGCCCAGGTAGCGGACGAACTCGTCGGCCGGTGGGAAGTAACGGGGGGTGTAAGCGGTGAACAGGGGGCCCTCGTCCGAGAGCAGGGAGTTCCAGTCGACGCGCAGTCGCAGCTCCGGGTCGCTCCAGCCGGTGTGCACCTTGTTGCTGGAAATAAGAGTCCGGTGCCTGGGGAAACGTGTGAAGAAAGCGCCCGGCGCGTCGCTTCCTTCCACGATCAGATAGTCCCGTCCGGACCTCTTGAGAAAATATCCGGCTTGCAGGCCCGCAGGTCCGCCGCCGATGACGAGATAGTCGACATGGACTGAATCGGACATTCTGGTCCTGCCTTCCGTGGGGTGTCGCAGACGGTACTTGATGGTTAAAGCACGCGACCACCCCGCCTGTATGTGATCTAGATCACTCGTACTGGCAATGGGTGAATTCCGGGCGTCGGTTAACGTGTGTGGTCGATTGACGGGCTAAGCGGGCCGTCGCACCGGTCTTTACGATCGATTTTCGGTCATTCACGCAGCCTTTACGTCGGCAGTTTCCGGCCCAGAGTGGAGATGAAGTGGACGAACAGTCCGGAGGCACCTTTCCGCAGACACTCATCGACGCGTTCCGTGCCGCTCCCGACCTCCCCGCCTTCGAGTACGAGGGGTGCACGGTCAGCAGGGGAGAGGTGCTCGCTGCGGTCGCCGCATTCGTTCGGGGCCTGCGCAGGGTGGGCCTGACCTCCGGTTCGCACGTGGCTCTGGACACCGGCGTCTCCCCGGAGGCGTTCGCTCTCCGGATCGCCGCCCACACCGTCGGCTGCACGGTGATCGGCCTGCGCCCGGGACTGCCCCGAGAGCACCTGCGGTCCATCCTGGCCCGCGGCGTCGCCGCCGTGATCACCGACGACGCCGCCGACAACGCGGAACTCGCCTCCGAGGCCACCGCACTGGGCGTCCCGTTGCTGGACGCCGCCACCCTGCGGCCCGGAGAGGCGGTTCCCTCCGGCTCTGCCGACCTCACCGCGCAGGGCAACCCCGACGACATCGGCATCATCCACCTCACCAGCGGCAGCACCGGGCGCCCCAAGGGCACGACGGTGACCTACGCCGCACTCTCGCTCAACTGGGCCCTGGAGCCCTCCCGTTGGAACGACCGCATCCGCCGGCTCGCCGCGTGCTACGAACGCTTCCTGCTGTTCGGCACGCTCAACAGCGCAGTGGTCTTCGAGCATCTGGGCCTGTGCCTGATGGGCGGCGGCACCGCCGTGATCCCCGGGCAACAGCTGCGCTTCCCCGACGTGTTCGCCCAGCACCGCGTCACCGCATGCCTGGTGACGGTGCCACGGTTGTACGCCATCCTCGACGCCGTCCGGGAGAACGGCGCGGACCTCTCCTCGCTGCGCAACCTCCTCGTGGCGGGCTCACCGCTCCCGCCGCACCGGCTCACCGACGCCGCCGCGCTGCTCGGACCTGTCGTCCACCACGGCTACGGCCAGACCGAGACGGGCATGCTCTCCGTACTCGAACCCGGGGAACTGACCGGGGACCCGGGCCTGGCCGACAGCGTGGGACGCCCGCTGGAGACCGTCGAGGCGGCGGTACGCGACAGCGAGGGCCGGGACGTACCGACCGGCGACACGGGTGAAGTGTGGGTGCGCAGACCGGACTTCTTCTCCGGCTACTGGGACGACGCGCAGGAGACGGCCGACGTGCTGCGGGACGGCTGGGTACGCACCCGCGACCTCGGCAGCCTCGACGCCGACGGGTATCTGCGGCTGGCCGGACGCATCCGCGACATCGTCATCGTCAACGCCATCGTCCACTACGCCGGTCCCATCGAACGCGCCCTCGCCTCACATCCCGACATCGACCAGGCCTACGTCGTGGGCGTCCCCGACGAGCACACCGGCGAGGCCATCCACGCCTTCGTCGTACTACGGCCAGGAGCCGCCGCCCCCGAAGAGGAAACGCTGCGCAAGCTGGTCGCCCGTGAGCTCGGCACGGCGAGCGTCCCGGTCGGTGTCGGCTTCCTCGCGGAGGTCCCTGTCGCCCCCAGCGGCAAGCCGGACAAGGCGGCGCTGCGCGCGATGGTGCCGCCGCGCTGACCGAACGGCGCGTTCACGCTGGTCGTGGGGGCTGACGGGGTGGAGGGGATCGCGGAGGTCCCCATAGCGGTAGCGGCCGAAGGAGTAGGGGGATTGGGTGGATGTCCGCTTATTCGGTGTGTGGAGGTGAGGGGGTTCCGTAGGGTGCGGGCATGGCGGCGGACGAGGGCGAGCAGGACCAGGCTGTGAAGGCGGCGATGGTGGCCGAGATGCGACTCCTCGATCCGGGTGTCCGGGCCTCGCCGGCCCTGGTCTCGGAGCTACTGGACCCCCAGTTCACCGAGATCGGCGCCTCGGGGAAGCGCTGGGACGCAACGTCGATCCTGACGGTGACGAGCGCGGGCTCCGTGGTCCCGGAGGCCCCGGTGGTGGTCAGCGAGATGACAGGGGTCGTACTTGCTCCGGGCATCGTCCATCTCACGTATGTCGCTGACAACCGAGGTCGGCGTGCCTGGCGCAGTTCGTTGTGGAGACTTACGGAGACGGGCTGGCGTATGTACTTCCACCAGGGCACTTTGACGAGCTGAGTGGGTGTCTGGCTGGTCGTCGGGCGGTAGTGCCGGAGCGGGGTGTCGGGGAAAGAGGTGAGGGCTGGAACGGGTTCACCCATGAACCTGTTCCAGCCCTCACCAGGACCTGAGTCCTGCCGTCTCCCGGGGGAGCCGGCCGTCCCACGGACTCAGGTGGTCGTGGGGGTGCGGTCGTTCCGTCTTGGTCCGTCTTGGTCCGTCTTGTTCTGCCGGGTCAGTAGGCGGAGTTGACGTTGTCCATCGAGCCGTACTTGTCGGCGGCGTAGTTGGCTGCGGCGACGATGTTGGCGACGGGGTCGGTGAGGCTGTCCTTGGTGCCCTTGACGTGGTAGGTGTCGAAGGTGGGCTGGATGACCTGGAGGAGTCCCTTGGAGGGGATGCCGTTCTGGGCGTTGACGTCCCAGTTGTTCTGGGCGTGGGGGTTGCCGCTGGACTCGCGCATGATGTTGCGGTGCAGGCCGTCGTAGCTGCCGGGTATGTGTTTGGCCTTCATGATGGCGAGGGATTCCTTGATCCAGCCGTCGAGGTTGTTGCTGTACTTCTTGTCCTTGACGATCGCGGCGACGGTGTCGACGTGCTTGGCCTTGGAGCCGTGCTTCACCGCCGTGGTGGCGTGCGCGGTCTTCTTGGCGTGGGCGGCCTTCTCGGCGTGGTGGGCCTGCTTGGCGATCTGGGCGGTGGTGACGGCGGAGGCCGCTACGGCCGCGGGGGTGGGCTCGGCGGCGTGCGCGGAGTGCGGGACCAGGGTCAGCGCGAGGGCTGCGGCGCCGGCGCCGGCGATGCCGGCGACAGAGGACTTGCGGAAGTTCAGGGTGCGGGTGGCAGTCATGGGGGTACCTCTCCAGGTGGTGGGACGTCGCGTGGGGAGGGCCGACTGGGGGGTCGGCGACACGGGTGGGGCCGCTGGGGCCGTGGTCCGTGTCGTGGGGCCGGTGTCTGGGTGGCGGGCGGTGTGTTCCGCCCGGTCCGGCGCTCGGCTCCCCGGTACGTCAAACACCGTGCGGGAGGCCCCCGGCTGGTGGCAATAATGTGACCTACGACCCCATCTAGTGACAAAACGGACAGGGGTGGAAGAGGGGCGATCCTGACGGGAGAAAGCCCGCCGCCGGTCTACTAGGCGCCGTCCTATGTGACGCGGGCCCTATGCGCGGGCTCACACGACACCGGCCCCGGAACCCCGGATTCCTACTCCCCGTAACACCCCGTACACAGCGATAGGGGTCCCGTTCCTCGGCCCCGGTCGCGCCCCCGCCTTCCTCGGCCCCAGCCTGGGTCCCGCTCTGCGGTTCGCTCCTTGCGCTCCCGGCCTTGCGCAGAGTGGCCGAGGAGCCGGATCGCTCCAGCAGGTCCAGCACCGCCGGGTGGTCCAGCGTGGTACCAGAACACATTCCGGGTGCGGGTGGACCTGGGTGAGCAGTCAGGGCAGGCGGTTGGCGATGCGGGGTCGCCTCGTCGGCGAGGTCGTCGTCGAAGCCGACGGTCATCTCCACCTTGGCCACAGTCCCGTCGGTGAGCTCGATGCCGCGCAGAGTGGGTGGCATCGAGCGGGCGGCGTCTGCGGTGACTGCCGCTTCGCGGGCATCGGTCTTGGTCTTGCCGGGGCAGAGAGCGGCGATGCAGCGCATCGTCAGGCCGTCCGGTTGGGCGGCGTGGCACCCGGTGTCCGGGGTGACCGACAGGGGGGACAACCGTGCCGGACTGGAGGCCGGGAGCCCCATTACGGGGCCACGAAGAAGGTAACGGTGGGTGCTGGTGTTTGTTGGTTGCCTGTGGCAGGTAAGAATGCGTGTCTATGACTTCTCTTAGCCAGTTGGTGTCCGGTGTTCATGTGTGGGCGCCGGGGGGCCACGGGGTCTGGGGCCTGGCCAACTGCGGCCTGATCTCCTCAGGCCGCGATGCCCTGCTGATCGATACCCCCTACACCCTTGACCTGACTGATGAGTTCCTTGCTGCGGCCCGGCATGTTGCCGGCCCCGGGGCCCGGATCGGTACGGTTGTCTCGACTCACGGCAATGGCGACCACACCTGGGGCAACCAGCGTGTGAGCGGTGCCGAGTTCATCGCGACCCGCCGCACCCTCGAACATCAATGTTTCGAGCCCACTCCGGGGCAGTTGCGTGCTCTGATCGAGGACACCGACGCCGGCGCCCCGCTGGGCTGGTACTTCCGCAGGCACTTCGGCGGGTTCGACTTCACCGGTATCACGGTCCAGGCTCCGACCAGGACATTTGACGGCCGGCTGGAGCTGTCCGTGGGAGACATCCCGGTCGAGCTGTACGAGGTGGGCCCGGCTCATACGGTGGGTGACCTGGTGGTGCATCTGCCTCTGCAGAGAGTCGTGTTCGCGGGGGACGTGGTCTTCGCCGGGGATCATCCGTGTCACTGGGCGGGGCCGCTGGACAGCGCAGCTGCCGCCTGCAGGAAGATCCTGGATCTTGACCCCGAGTGGATTGTCCCCGGCCACGGCCCCGTCCTGGACCCCGGCGGGCTGAACACGTATATCGAGTACCTCGAAGACCTCTCCGGCCAGGCCCTCCTGATGCACGGCCAGGGCAGAACCCCTGCCGAGGCGGCGGAAATCCTGATCGCCGAGAACCGCTACCCGGGGCTGGGCCTGGCTGAACGCATGGCCATCACGCTCGGCTCCGAGTGGCGCCACCTCGACGGTGACACCTCGGATCCCGACCTCGTGGGTCTTGTGGGGGCCGCCGCCCGGATCGCCTGGCACCACTCGGGAGCCGCAGCAGAGACTCGCGCCCCGGCAGCCAGCTGACCACGGCGGCTGTGCCACCGTGGTTTCAGCCGCCGTCACCGCCCCACCACTCCGCCGACCCATTCCGACATCGTCTTTCCGCCGTTCTCGCCGCCCCCCACTTCGACCACGCCCCAAGGCTGTGCGAGATGCCGGTGACCGGGGAAGCCAGAAGCTGCGGAATGCCCGTCCGTCCGGCGGCTCATGGTCTCGGTGTGGTGCCGGCCGGAGGCGGGATCTGCTGGAGTATCGCTCCCGTGGCGGCGACGGGCAGTGCCGGGACCGGCACGCGGGTCGCGTGGTATCGGTGTCCCTCAGCAGCCGGGTCAGCACCCGTGCGGCAGGGCGGGAGGGGCGGGCATCCGGAGGAAGACCGCTGACGAGGTCCTCGAACGCGTCGCCCCATATCTCAACAGAGTTCCCGGCTCAGAAGACTGGCGGCGCGGGGTACAGCGATGAGAGGAAGGGGCTGTGATGCCTTCTGCGATCAGTTTGGTGAAGGTACAGGAAACTGCTCCTGGCTTGGTCGACCTGTACAAGAAGGCTGTGGTCAGCCTGCGTAAGAACCGGCTGGAGGGGGTGCGGGCCGCGGTCTATCTGGTGCTCGACCGGTCCGGGTCGATGAGGCCGTACTACCGCGACGGGACGGTTCAGCATCTGGCGGAGCGGGTCCTGTCGTTGTCGGCTCATCTGGATGACGACGGTGTGGTTCCGGTGGTGTTCTTCTCCACCGACATCGATGGAGTCAGTGAGGTGAGGCTGGACAACTACGAAGGGCGTATCGAGAAGCTCCACCAGAACCTGGGGCGCATGGGGCGTACGAACTATCACTGGGCCATGGACGAGGTGATCGACCATTACCAGGGGTCCGGGAGCCAGGATCCGGCTTTGGTGATCTTTCAGACGGATGGCGGGCCGACGAGTCGGCTCGCAGCCGAGCGGTACGTGTGTAAGGCCGCGAAGTTGCCGCTGTTCTGGCAGTTCGTGGGCTTTGGTGATCCCGACGACAACGAGTTCTCGTTTTTGCGTAAGCTCGATGAGCTCGCTGTTCCACGCAAGCGGATCGTCGACAACGCCGGGTTCTTCCATGCGGGAAAGAATCCTCAAGCCTTGAGCGACGGCGAGTTGTACGACCGGATGCTGCACGAGTTTCCCGACTGGCTGGCCAGTGCGCGCGCGGCGGGAGTTGTTGTCCATGGGGACGGGGCAGTGCGGTAAGCACCGCGCAGGAGTCTCCGCTGTCCCGGGACGAGACGACGCCCGGCATACTGGTCGCTCTCCTGGCTCAGTCGGGCGGCTCCTGCGATCTTGCCTGCCGATGCTTCCGCCACGGGCGCCCTGGGCATTCAGGACGGGCGCCTGCACACTGTGGAGTTGACGCCGCTCGGCAACGGGAAGCCAAGCCTGTGGTCGTCCCGCGCCCCGCAGCCTTCAGCGATGACGGCGCAGGATGGGACCCGAACGCGCGAAGACCGCACGCCTTTCAGTCGATCCGGCATCGGCAAGGTGTAGCAAAATGAATGATTCCTCCCATCGAGACATGTGAATCGCGTATTGATGGACGCATGTACCCCTTGGGGCGTGGCGGGGCCGATTCGGGCGCGTTTGCGCATGGCGTTCACGGGTATTAACTGAAAACTTGTGTGCTTCTTGTGACAACTTGTGAGGGTTCGGTGGCTGCTGGGATCGCCGTGTCTGCCTTCCCGTGTGGAGCACCCCTCTCTCCTTCGTCAAGAGGCGGGACGGTTGTTCTGTCGTGATTCAGGCGTTTTGGGGGATGGTGTGGGGCTGGAAGAAGATGCCGTCACGGAGTGTCGCGAAGAGCAGATAGATACGGCAGCGGGTGCCACGCATCAGGGCTTGCTTGTGGCGTTTCCCCTCGGCCGTCGTCCGTTCGTAGATCGGAGCCCCGGATTACCGAGTGACGGGAGCCGGGCCCGCTTAGGCGGCGGTGGGGAAGGCGGATCCGTCACGGACGTCGATGAGGATCCTGGGTTCGGTCCTGACGTCCGTCGCCGGCATCGACGTCAGGGGCACGGAAGGAGGGCGGGGCTCCAGCAACTCCTTGATGGCGGCGGCGAGTTCCCTGCGCTGGTCGGGCAGCGCGGTGAGGTTCTTCGCGAGCTGGGGAACGATCGCTCCGGCCGCATCGGTGCCCGGGACTACGAACGTCTGCCCGTCGAGGGCGGTGAAGAGGGCCTCGACCAGCCGCCCGGCCATCCTGGGCGCCTTCGGCCTCAGCAGTGTGATCAGGCGCAGTCGGCCGACCGCCGATGTCGGAGGTCCGTCACCGCCGCAGGGGAACAGCGGACGCCACGACACGCGTTCTGCGAGCCGACCACATGACCTCGCGAGAAGGGAGCCTGCGCTTCCAGGTGCTGGGATCGGTCGAGGTGCGCTGCGGGGATTCCCCCACCCGCCTGCCCGGCACTGTGGCGCGCCGCGTGCTCACCGTGCTGATGCTGTCCCCCGGCGAGGTGCTCAGCACCCCTCGGCTCGCCAAGGCGGTCTGGGGCTCGTGCGGTCCGGCGACCGCCTCGAACCAGGTGCGCAAGGCGGTTACCCAACTCCGCCAGGCGATACCGGGTGCGGGTGACTACCTGCTCACCGACGGTCCGAGCTACCGGCTGAACGTCGGTGCGGCCGAGTCCGACCTGGTGGAGTTCAACCAACGCCGCCTACGGGTCCGAAAGCTCACGGAGAGCGGAGCAGACGAGGCCCAGCTGACCCAGGAGCTGCAGACGGCCCTGTCCCTCTTCCGCGGCCAGGTCGCGGCCGACGTCGTCGACGGCGACGAACTGGAGAACGGCCTGATTCGCGCGGCCGCGCGGGTGGTGGAAGAGCGACGGCTCGCGGCGGAGAAGGAACTGATCACCCTGCGGCTGCGCTCGTCGCCGCCGGCGTCGGTCATAGGAGACCTCCGGGAACTGGTGGCGCAGCACCCGCTCGCGGAGGACCTGCGCGCACAGCTCATGCTCGCGCTGTCCCTCTCTGGGAGGCAGGCCGACGCGCTCGCCGAGTACGCCGAGATACGCACCCTGCTCCGCGACGAACTGGGCATCGACCCCGATCATTCGCTGGCCCAGGTGCACGAAGCGGTGCTGCGCCGGGACGCGTTCGCCTATCTGCGGGCCGGAGCCCCGCCCCGCTACTACGTGCAGCACACCACCGCGGAGCATGACGCGGGCAGACGGCACGTGACACCGCGGGTCCAGAAGGCACCCATGAGGGCCACCTGCACCCTGCCTCACGGGCTGACCGACTTCGTCGGCCGCCGGGAAGAGGTGGACACTCTGCTGCGGATCGCCCGGGCGGGCTCCCGCGGCTCGGGGCCGCTGCTGATCTGCGTCGACGGCATGGGAGGCATCGGCAAGACGGCCCTCGCGCTGCATGTGGCCCACCGGCTGGCCCAGGACTGCCCGGACGGCCAGTTCTACGTCGCGCTGCACGGGTTCAGCCCGCATGAGGGGCCCCGCCAACCCGCCGAGGTGCTCCAGGTGCTGCTGCGCTCCCTGGGGACCGAGGCGGCGCGCATCCCGGCGGACCTGGACAGTCTGGTGGCCGTGTGGCGTGCCCGGCTGGCCGATTCCAAGGTGCTGCTGCTGCTCGACAATGCCGCGAGCGAGGCGCAGATCGTGCCGCTGCTACCGCCGGGCAACGGCTCCCTCGCCCTGATCACCAGCCGCCGTCGTCTCTACGGCCTCGACGGCACCGAGCCCTGCCCGGTTTCCCGGATGAGCGCGGGCGACTCCCGCGAACTCATCGAGCGGCTGCTCGGGGACGAACTGGAACCCGAGGCGACGGAACGGCTCATCGCGTACTGCGGAGGACTCCCGCTGGCACTGCGCCTGGCCGCCGCCAAACTGCGCAGCCGCCCCACGTGGACGCTGTCCCACCTGGTGGAGCGCCTCGGCGACATGCGCAGGCGCACCTCCGAACTCCAGGCGGGCGACCGGAGCGTCCGGTCGGTGCTCCAGCTCTCCTCCGACGCACTGACCGAGGCACAGCGCCACGCCCTGTGCGTGCTGGCCCTGGTGCCCGACGCGAGCATGGACGCGTACGAGGCGGCCGCCCTGCTCGGCACCAGCCCGAGCGGGGCCGAACTGCTGCTGGAGAGCCTGCTCGACGTGAACCTCCTCGAACAGCCCCGCATCGGCCGCTACTCCCTGCACGGGCTCGTGGCCGGTGTCACGGCGGGCATGGAGGAATTCGAGCAGCTCCTGCTCAGCGGCGCGCGGGGCTCCGCGCTCCGTCGGCTGCTCGACTACCACCTGGCGGTCAGCACGCGGAGTTGCCTCCTGCTCGGCCGCCCGGACGACGGGATCGGAACCGGCCACGGCACCGCCCCCCACCTCCCCGAGATCAATAGCCGGAAGGCGGCGACGGAGATCTGCGAACGGGAGTCACCCGCGATGCTGGCGGTGCTGTGCGGCTCCCGGCAGGAGGGGTTCTTCGGGCCGGCCGCGCAGCTCGCGCGCAACCTGCGGTTCGTCCTGTCGCCGGACGGCTGCCACGTCTTCGACGACGAGGAGAACGGCGGGGAGTACGCCGGCGGGGCCACCGGCCCGAGGGAGGCCGAGGCGTTCAGGACGGAGCTGCTCGGTCTTGCCGCCGCCTGCCGGCGCACCGGCCTTCTGGAGCAGAGCGCGACGCTGACTGCCACAGCGCTGAGTCTGGCCGGGCCCCGGGGGACCCGCTGGGGGTAGCCGGGCATCCAGGTCCGCACAGGCGCGGTGCGGCCGGGGGTCAGGGCGAGGACGCGACCCGCGGCCGCGCGGCGGGCTCCAGCCTGACGGGGATGCTGCGGTAGGCGCGGAAGGTGACGCTGGGCCGCCGCTCGACGGCGCCCGCCGCAGCCGGCGTGGCCGGGGCGTGCGCCAGCCACCGCAGCACCGCGCGCCCCTCCACCTGGGCCAGGGCCGCGCCCAGGCAGTGGTGCACCCCGCCGCCGAAGCTCACGTGCGGGTTGGGGTCGCGGGTGATGTCGAGCCGCTCGGGGGCGGCGAACCGGGCCGGGTCGTGGTTGGCGGAACCCAGCAGCAGCACCAGGATGCGGCCCGCGCGCACGGTGCGGCCGTCGATCTCCACCGCTTCCTTCACATAGCGCGCGGTGGCCTGGATCGGCGCGTCGTAGCGCAGGAACTCCTCGACGGCCGGGACCGCCAGCTCCGGCCGGCCGCGCAACAGGGCCAGCTGCTGGGGGTGTTGCAGCAACGCGGAGAAGATCGTGGAGATCAGATTGGTGGTGGTCTCGAACCCCGCGAAGAACAGGAAGACCACGTTGTCGACCAGCGTCTCCCGGTCGAAGCCGGGATGCGTGCGCCGGGCGGCCAGCAGATTGCTGATCAGGTCGTCGGCGGGCCGCTTCGCCCGCTCGTGGACCAGCCCCGAGACGTAACTGCGCAGCCACGTCACCGCCTTGTGCGCCGCCGCCCGCTCCTCGACGGGCACGTACAGGGCGAACGCCTTGGCCAGCTCCACCGCGTGCGGCCGCACCGCGGCCCGGTCCACATCCGGGATGCCGATCAGCTCGCAGACCACGGTGACCGGCAACGGGAAGGCCAGGTCGCCGACCACGTCCAGGACCCCGCCGGAGCCCGCCCGGTCCTGGGCCTCCGCCATCAGCCGGGCCACCTGGGCGGCGACGTACTCCTCCAGCCTGCGCATCAGCCCCGGGCTGAACGACCGCTGCATGATGCCCCGCAGGAAGGTGTGCGCGGGCGCGTCCTGGTCCAGCACGATCCGCTTCAGGAACTCGTTCGCGGGCCCCGCCCCGGTGGAGAACTCGTGGTACTCCGGCGGGTACTCGTGCCCGAGCCGTCGGTCCTTGAGCAGCCGGCTGACATCCTGGTGGTGCGAGACCACCCACTGACCGGCCGCGCCGCGGGCGAGCCGGCCCGCCGTGCGCAGACCGGCGTACACCCGGTAGGGGTCCGCGACCACGGCGGGATCGCGGGAGTCGAACTTGACGGGCAGCTCTCGCATGCGGCCGACGCCTCCTGTGGTGTGCGCTGGTGTCCGGTGAGCCTGACAGCTCGGGAGCGGGGGAGCGGGAACCTGTCGCCAGTCCTTCACCGCCGTCCGCCGCCCCGCGCAGGGCTCGCAGACTGGGCGGGCCAGGGGACCACCGGAACAGAGCCGCGCACCCGAGGGTGCCGGGAGGTGACGCAGCGTTGAACACCGTGCTGAACATGCCGCGCTTCCTGCTGGACGACGCGCGCGCCACGCGCGACCCCTACCCGGTCTACCGCAGCCTGCGCGCGTACGGCCCGGTCTGCCGGGGCGGCCCGGGCCAGTGGGTCTTCCCGCGGCACGAGGAGGTCTCCACGCTCCTCCGCGACCCCCGGCTGGGCCGGGAGTTCCCCGAGGAGTACCAGGCGGTGTCGGTGGGCGAAGGACCGGCCAACGACTATCTGCGGCGCATCGTCGTCGACCGCGACCCGCCCGGCCACACCCGGCTGCGCCGGCTGCTCGTCAAGTCGCTCAGCCCCGCGATGGTGCGCGGGCTGCGCGAGCCGATCGCCCGGCTCGTCGACGGACTGCTGGACCGGTTCGCCGACGAACGCCGCTTCGACCTCGTCGCCGACCTGGCCGTGCCCGTACCGATGGCGGTGATGAGCGAGCTGCTGGACATCCCCCGCCCCGACCGGGCCGACATCGCCCGCCTCGCCACCTCGCTCGCCCAGGCCTTCGCGGTCTTCATCCCGCCGGACAAACAGCGCGAGGCGCACGGGGCCGTGGTCGAGCTGCGGGAGTACATGGCCGGGCTGGTCCGTGAGCGCAGGCGCCGCCCGGGCGAGGACCTGCTGTCGCGGATGCTCGCCGCGGTCAAGGAGGGCGAGGAGCCGCTGACCGACGAGGAGATCATCGACAACGCGCTGTTCGTCTACTACGCGGGCTTCGAGACGACCACCAACGCCATCGCCACCGGCGGCGACCTCTTCGTCCAGCAGCCGCACACACAGCGCCAGTTGCGGGCCGACGCCGGAATCGTCGGCAGCGCGCTGGAGGAGTTCATGCGCTACGACGCACCCATCCACGCCACCACCCGGCTGGCCCTGGAACCGATCGAGATCGCCGGACTGACGATCCGCAAGGGCCGGGTGGTGGTGCTGCTGCTCGCCTCCGCCAACCACGACGAGCGGGTCTTCCGCGACCCGGGCCGGGCCGACCTGACCAGATCGCCCAACCCGCACCTGAGTTTCGGCGGCGGCGTGCACCACTGCCTCGGCGCGGCGCTGGCCAGGGTGGAGGGGGCGGTGGTCTTCGAGCGGCTGGTCGCCCGGTTCGCGGATATCGCTTCGGCGGGCGAGGGCGTGTGGGAGCCCAGCGCGGGCGGCTTCCGGTTCCCCTACTGGGCCCACCGCAGCGTGCCGGTGGCGGTGCGGCCCGCCTGAGCCGGACGTGGCAGCGAGCCCGCCGGTGCGGCGATCGCGGTCACCACGACGCCCGCACCCGCGGCCCAGCGTCCACGCAGGGCCGGGAAGCCGGTGGCGACCGGGTCGAAGGCGGCATCCGCCCGGCGGACCCGGCGGAAGCCGCCCGAGACCGGCCGCACCACGAACGTGCCGGAACCACGGCCGGTTTCGAGGACGACCTCGGCGTCGTCGAAACCCAGCCAGCACCCCGTCGCGGGATACCAGACCTTGTAGTACGCCTCCTTGGCGCTGAAGAGCAGCCGGCACCACGGCACGTCCGCCCCGGTCGTCGCCAGCTCGTCGAGGTGGGCCCGCTCGGCCGCCGAGGCCACCCGGGCCAGCACCCGGGCGGGCAGCGGGGCGCGGGGTTCGGCGTCGATGCCCAGCCCGTCGGCGTCCCGGGACCGCGCCACCGCCGCTGCCCGGTAGCCCTGGCAGTGCGTCAGGGAGCCGACCGTCCCGGCCGGCCACCGGGGCGCACCATCGACGCCGCGCACCAGCGGAACGGGCGGGACGCCCAGCTCGGCCAGGCAGCCGCGCGCCACCCGCCGGACCGTGGCGTACTCGGCACGGCGCGCGGGCAACGCGTCGGCGACCTGGCGCCGTTCCGCCTCGAAGAGCTCGGGGCCGGTCAGCTCGCACGTGCTCTCCCGGGCCGCCGCGTACGCCGGCAGCAGGGTCCGGATCACGCCGGAGGCCGCCGTGGTCCGGGTCAACCGGATACCGCCGCCGCCCGCAGCGCCACCTTGTCGATCTTGCCCACAGGGGTCCGCGGCAGCACCGGCAGCTCGCGCATCTCGTCGGGCAGCTTGAACGAGGCCAGCCCCTTGCCCGCCAGATACCGCTTGATCTCCACCAGCGAAGGCGTCCGTCCCGACGCCCCGGGGACCACGAACGCGAGGATGGCCTCGCCGAGGCCGGCGTCCGGCCTGGCCACCACCGCAGCGTCGTCAAGCGCCTCGTGGCCGCGCAGATGCCCCTCGATCTCGTCGGCCGACACCTTCTCGCCGCCCCGGTTGATCACGTCCTTGGCGCGGCCGACGATCACCAGGTTGCCCTCGGGGGTGAGCCTGGCCAGGTCGCCGGTGCGGAAGAAGCCGTCGGGCGTGAACGACGTGCGGTTCGCCTCCGGCGCGTTCCAGTAGCCGTTGATCGTGTACGGGCCGCGCGTGACCAGCTCGCCCACCGCACCCTCCGGCACATCGCGGAACTCCTCGTCGATCAGCCGGAGTTCGTCGAGTCCGGACAGCGGGCGGCCCTCGGTGCCGGACACGACCTCTTCCGGGTCGTCCAGACGCGTGTAGGTGAGCAGGCCCTCGCCGATGCCGAACCAGTTCGTGATCCGGCAGCCGAGCGCGGACTGCGTGCGCCTGGCGGCCTGCTCGTCGAACTTGGAGCTGCCCACCTGGAGGATGACCCCCTCCATGTCCACCGGCCGCTTCGCCGCGACCTTGGACCACAACGCCGCGAGGGCCGGCACCACCGTGGTGTGGGTGACGCCCTCCTTCTCGATCAGCGGGAAGACCTCGTCGGGGGAGGGGCTCGCGGCCAGTACCGCCTTGCCGCCCACCAGCAGTGCGCCCAGCACTCCGGGGCACCCCAGCGCGGCGTTGTGGGCCGCCGGGTTCGCCGCCAGGTAGACGCTCTCCGCGTCGAATTCCAGAGCCTGTGCGCAGGCGGCGATGTTGAAGAGGTAGTCGTCGTGCGTACGCGGTATCAGCTTGGGCTTCCCGGTGCTGCCGCCGCTGAGCAGCAGGAACGCGACACCCGAGGGATCGACCTCGGGCAGCGGCCCGCCGTCGGCGCCCTGGGCACGGACCCGGTCCAGGGGCGTGAGGTCCCCGCTGTCGCCCGCCACGATCACCGTGCGGACGCCGGGGAGGGACGCGGCGTGGCGGGCGAGGGTGCGGTAGTCGAAGCCCTGGAACCGGCCGGCGGTGACGTAGCCGACCGCGCCGGAGGCCTCGATCAGGTGCCGCACCTCGCTCTCCCGGTGCCCCGGCAGCGCGAACACCGGGATGATGCCCGCCCGGAACATCCCTACCGTGACGGTGAGGAACTCGACGACGTTCGGCAGCTGGACCATGACCCGGTCACCCGGTTTCACCCCCCGGGCCAGGAGACCGCGAGCGATCTCGTCGGCCTCGGCGCGTACCTCGCCGTGCGTGAGGCGGCGTCGGCGGTCCACGGCAGCGGTCCGGTCGGGGAAGGCCGCCGCCGCCCCGGCCAGCGCGTCGCCCAGCGGCACCCCCCGCCAGATCCCGGCGGCCCGGTAGCGGGCGGCATCCTCGTCGCTCCACGGTGTGAACTCATCCATGGCGGCCAGTGTTCCGGCCCGCCAGGCCACGCCGCCCGGGACGAACAGAGCCGTGAAAGAGACGACGGCCGCCACCGCGATCGCTCCTATCGTCACCAGCGTCACCGACGAGATCCCGACCCCCGGGACGCCCGGCCGAGGAGTGATGGATGAGCCGACCCCACACGCTGAGCTGGCTCGACGCACCCCGCGACGACACCGGGGTGGAGATGTTCGACGAGACCTCCCATGTCTACCGGCCCTACTCCGAACTCGCCGACGCGGCGAGCCGGATCTCGGGCGGGCTGATCGGGGCGGGTGTGCCCCGCGGGGCGGTCGTGCCGCTGCTGTGCTCCACCGGACCCGACCTCATCGCCGCCTTCTACGGGGTGCAGGCCGCCGGATGCGTGGTGAGCGTACTGGCGCCCCCCACCCGGGTGTCGGGCGAGGCCGCCCGCGCACACGTCCGCGCCGTCGTCACCGCCGTGGACGCCGACACCGTGGTGGTGGACGCCGCCCACCACGACTACGCCGTGGACGTGCTCGCCGAGGCCGGGCCGCGTACGCGCCTTCTGCTTCTGGAGGAGCTCGTCGCTGCCGAGCCCGGCCGACGGGCCCCCGACGAGCAGGCCCTCGTCCAGTTCACATCGGGCAGTTCGGGCCGGCCGCGCGGCGTACGGATCAGCCACGCCGCACTCGACGCCAACACCGCCGCGATCCGCGCCTGGGAGCGGGCGGGCCGCGACGACTCCTGGTGTTCCTGGCTGCCGATGCACCATGACATGGGGCTCATCGGCTGTCTGGTGGTGCCTGTCTCCGGCAACAACCGGCTGGCGGTGTGCAGGCCCGAGACCTTCCTGCGCCACCCGCTGTCGTACGTCACCCGATTCGACGCCAACCGCGTCGACCGGCCCGCCACGATCACCGCGACCCCGGCTTTCGGACTGCAGCGCATCGTGGACCGGATCGGCCATGCCGACCTCGAAGGCGCCGACCTGTCCGGCACCCGGGCGGTCATCGTCGGGGCCGAACGCATCGATCCCGCCCTGGTGACCCGCTTCACCGCTCTGATGCGCCCGCACGGCCTGTCTCCGCACACCCTCACCCCCGCCTACGGCCTGGCCGAGAGCACCCTCGCCGTCACCGGAGTGCCCGTCGGGGAGACCCCACGAGCCGTCCGCGTGCACCGCGACACCCTGCGCATCGGAGCCCGGGTGAGCCTCGCGGCCGCGGCCGCGGACCGCGAGACGGTCCACGTGATGAGCTGCGGCCGCGCACTGGACGGCCTGACGGTGCACGTCGTCGACGAGGACGGAAAGCCTCTGCCCGAAGGCTACGTCGGCGAACTGGCCGTCTCCGGCTCCTCGCTGGCCGACGGCTACCTCGCGGACGGCTCCGCCGAGTGCACCGCCTTCGAGGACGGACGGCTCCTCACCCGCGACGTCGCCTTCGAGCTGGCGGGGGAGTTCCACGTGCTGGGCAGGCTCGGCGACAGCGTGAAGGTCCATGCCCGCTCCCTCTTCGCCGAGGACGTCGAGCTGATGCTCGGGCGGGCCGGGCTCAACCTGAGCAGGGTCTGCGTCGTGCTCGGCGAGGCCGACGGACACCCGCACGCCGTGGCCGTGCTGGAGGGACTCGACGACCGGGCCGCCGAGGTGGCCGAGGACGTGCTCGCCACGGCCTGCCCCGGCACCCGCCGCCACGTGGCCCGAGTGCCGCGCGGTGCGATCCCCCGCACCAGCAGCGGCAAGAGCCGCCGCCGTCAGCTCTGGCAGCACCTCAGCAACGAACGCGTCTTCGACGCGGTGCCCGCCGCGACCGACACCACCGCCTGACCAGCCCCGGAACAGCAGAGCCCGACCGCCCCCAGAAACAGGAGACCACATGTCCTACTCCAGTGAAGAGGTGCGCGAGACCGTGCTCGCGATCATCGAGCAACTCGCGCCCGAACGGGAGCGGTTCGAGCCGGGCAAGGACATGCGTCTGGTCGAGGACCTGGGGTTCCACTCGCTGGCCCTGCTGGAGATGGCGTTCGCGATCGAGGACGACTTCGACCTTCCGCCGATCGACGAGCAGACCGGACGTGCCATCCAGACCACCGAACAGGTGCTCACCTACGTCCTGAGCCAGGTCGAGGTCCGGACGCCGTCGTGACCGCCACCACTGACCCGAGCACGACGACGTCATGACGGAATGAAGGAGCCACGATGACCGAGGCGATCTCCCTCTCGGACCTCACCAAGCGATTCGGCGAGCAGACCGCACTCGACCGGGTGTCGCTGCAGATCCCCGCCGGAACCGTGGTGGGCCTGCTCGGCCCCAACGGAGCGGGCAAGACCACCCTCATCAACTGCCTCACCACGCTGCTGCAACCCGACGGCGGCACCATCCGCGTCCTGGGCCACGACCCCGCGACCGACCCCTCCCTGGTACGCGCCAACATCGCCCTCACCGGGCAGTTCGCCGCCCTCGACGAACAGATCAGCCCGCGCGAGAACCTGGTGTTCTTCGGCCGGCTGCTCGGTCTCGGCAAGGGCGAGGCCCAGCAGCGGGCGGGCGAGATGATGGAGCGCTTCGAGCTGGGCGAAGCGGCGTACACCCCCGTCGGATACCTCTCCGGCGGCATGCGCCGCCGTCTCGACCTCGCCGTCAGCCTGGTCGTCCCGCGGCCGGTGCTGGTGCTGGACGAACCGACCACAGGCCTCGACCCGCGCAGCCGCAAACTCCTGTGGGAGATGGTGAGGGCCGAGGCGGCACGGGGGGTCGCCGTCCTGCTCACCACGCAGTACCTGGAGGAGGCCGACCAGCTCGCCGACCGCATCGTCGTCATCGACAAGGGCCGGGTCCTCGCGGACGGATCGTCCGACGAGCTCAAGCGGGGCGTGGGCGGCCTGATGTGCCGCCTCACCCTGACCAGCGCCGCCGACGCCGAAGCGGCGCGCCTCGCCCTCGGCGAACTGCCGGGTGTGACCGCCGATGGCGAGAAGGTCGCCGTGCCCATGGCGCGCCCCGAGGACATCGCCGGGCTGCTCGGCCTGCTGGACGGCAAGGGGCTGCGGATCGCCGACATCGAGGTGACCAAGCCGACGCTCGACGAGGTCTTCTTCGCGTTCACGGAGCCGGCTGCGAAGGAGGCCACCCGATGAGCACCACGCCCGACGTCGCCGCGGTGCCCGGCCCCCCGGCACCCCCGGGCCGCCCGGCCGGCTGGCAGCACGACTTCCAGGTGCTCTTCGACCGGCTGCGGGTGCGCTCCTTCTCCCGGGGCGGCCTGGTCGCCACCGTCGTGCAACCGCTGCTCTTCTTCGCCATCTTCTACTGCACCTTCGCCACCATGCTCGACGAACGAGGCATCCACTTCGGCCGCTTCGTCACCCCCACCGTCCTGGTCCAGGCCCTGATGTTCGTGGCCATCGGAAGCGCCACCGACCTGGCCGCCGACCGTTCAAGCGGCGTCTTCTCCCGCCTGCTGACCAGCCCGGTCGACATGCGCGCGATGAGCCTGGCGCACCTGGCCGTCGTCGCGCTGCAGGGCCTCCTGTCCAGCGTCGCCGTCGTCATCGCCGGACACCTGGTGGGTTTCCGCTTCGGCCAAGGGGTGCTCGCCGCCCTGGGATTCATGGTGTTCGCAGTGGCGTTCACCGTCGCCCTGTCGCTGGCCACGGCCACCATCGCGCTGCGCCTGCGCAACCTGGAGGCCCTCAGCGCGGTGCTCCACCTGCCGTACCTGCCGCTGCTGGTGCTCTCCACCGGCTTCGTCAAGGCGGACCTCTTCCCCGGCTGGCTCCAGCCGGTCGTCGCGGCCTCCCCGGTGTCCGGGGTGATCGACGCGCTGCGCGCCCTGTCGAGCGGCGAACTCACCTGGAGCGCGACGCTGCCCGGCCTCGCGTGGCTGGTGGGTCTCGTCGCCCTCTTCTCGTGGACCACGACCGCAGCCTTCAGGAAGGTGGCCGTCCGATGACCGTGCAGTCGCCGGGGCCCGTCGCACCGACGGTGCTGCCGTCCCCCTCGCCCGACCCGGCCACCCTGGCCAGGGCCTCCGCGATCATCGCCGGGCGCGTGATCCGCCAGTTCGTCCGCAACCGGATGATGCTCATCGTCACCATCGCCTTTCCGCTGCTCCAGCTCTTCATGCTGCTGGCCGCCTTCAGCGTGCTGGTGCGCGACACCCAGGACGTCGACTACGTCCGGCGGCTCGCCCCGCTGATCGTGCTCACCACGGCGTTCTCCTCGATCCTCACCACCGCGATCGCCCTGTGGAGCGACATCCGCAGTGGGGTCTTCAACCGGCTGCGGGCGATGCCCCTGGACATGCGGGCGTACGTCTTCGGGCGGATCGGCGGCGACTTCGTACGCATCATGGGGGTGGCCGTCCTGGTGACGCTGGTCGCCCACACGGTCGGCTTCCGGTTCTCCCGGGGGCCCTTGGCGATCGTCGGCTTCTTCGGGATCGTGGCGCTGTTCGGGATGATGTGCAGCGCGCTGGCCGTCGCCGTGGCGCTCGTCGCCCAGCACCCCGGCATCATCGTGCGCTACGTCCAGATGCCCACACTGGTACTGACGTTGATGTCCAGCGGTTACGTACCCCTGGAGGCATTCCCGGGCTGGATTCAGCCGGTGGTGAGCGTCAACCCCGTCTCGCTGGCGGCCGGCGCCCTCACCGGGCTCTCCCACCAGGGCGCCCTGACCGGACCGGTGCTCGGCACCGCCGGCTGGACCCTGGGGATCACGGCGGTGTGCACGGTCGTCGCCACCCGGCGCTTCGCGATGCTCGTGAAGCGCGGCTGACCGTGGCGGACATCGTCGTACTGGGCGGGGGAGTGACCGGTCTCGGCCTCGCGGTCTTCGCCGCCCGCCGCGGACACCGGGTGACGCTCGTCGAACGGGACGGCCCGCCCCCCGGGGGCGGGGCCCACACGGAGGTGGCCGACTGGGCAAGGCGCGGTGTGCCGCACGCCCGCCAGGGGCACGCCCTGCTCGGGCTGGGCATCGGGGTGCTGCGCGAGGAGTGCCCCGAGGTGCTGGCGGAACTGACCGGCAGGGGCGCGGTCCCCGTCACCCTGGAGACGGGCGGCGACGATCTCGGCCTGCTCAGCCGCCGGCTGGTCTTCGAGGCCGCGCTGCGCCGCCGGGCCGCCGCCGACCCCGCAGTCACGCTGCTGCACGACCGGGCCACGGGCCTGCTGAGTTCCGGCGCACCGCACGGCGTTCCCCATGTGCACGGGGTCCGCCTCGCGGAGGGCGGCGACCTGGCCGCTGACGTGGTGCTGGACGCCACCGGCCGCAGATCGGCGGCGGCCGCCTGGCTCCCCGCGATCGGCGGCACCCCGCCCCGGGAGACGGTCCAGTCCTGCGGGTTCTCCTACATCGCCCAGGAGTTCGCGCTGGGCCCCGGCGGCCGGTTCCCGTCCCTGCGGGCGCCGGTGGTGCACGAGCTGGACTTCGCCACCGTGCTGGCCTTCCCCGGCGACAACGGCCGCTTCCATCTGTCGACCACCGTGTCCTCCCATGACCCCGTACGGACGCGGCTGCTGGAGCGCACGGTCTACCTCCGCTTCCTGGCCAGCGTGGCACCGGTGCGCGACTGGCTCGACGGGGCGGCCCCGGTCGGAGACCCGATGCCGATGGCCGGGCTGGAGAACCGCCACCGGTCGCTGGCGGTGGACGGAGCGCCGCTGGTCACCGGCTTCGCGCTGGTGGGCGACGCCTGCGTACAGACCAACCCCACCTTCGGACGCGGCGTCTCCCTCGCCCTGGCGCACGCCAGGACCGTCGCCGACCGGATCGGCAGCCTCGACCAGGCCCCGGTGGACTGGGCGCGGGAAACCCACCAGGCCACCGAAGAGTGCCTGGGGCAGTGGTTCGAGCAGCAGGTCGCCACCGACGCCGCCCGGCTCGCCGAACTCGCGGGCGGCGCGCCCGACGACTCGCTGACCGCCCGCGTGCTCACCGCCCTCGCGGTCCTGCGCGAGGAGGACGAACTCGTACGGATCGCCGCCGAGCGCGTCTACCACATGCTGCTCACCCCGGCCGAGCTGATGCGCGACCGCAAGGTGGCCCGCAGGGTGCTCGCGTTCCTGCGCGAACACCCCGAACTCCGGCGCGAGCACGTCGGACCCAACCGTCAGGACTTCGAGCGCCTGGTCATCGGCTGAGCGCCCACAGAAGGGAACACCATGAAAGTCACCCTGCCCACGGACGTCACGCTGAGCTACGACATCTACGGACCCGAGGACGGCCCCGTGGTCGTGCTCGTGCCCGGCCAGCACCAGGCATCCCTGTTCGAGACCATGCAGGTGCCGCAGCTGACGAAATCCGGGTACCGCGTCGTCACCTTCGACCTGCGCGGCGTGCACCCGTCCGAGGAGACCCCGCCGCCGTACACCGTGGAACTGCTCGGGCAGGACCTGGCCGCCCTCAACGAAGCCCTGGAGCTGGGCCCCTGTACGTACATCGGCTACTCGGTGGGCGCGATGATCCTGCTGGAACTGGCGATGAAGCGCCCCGACCTCATCGAGCGCGCCGCCCTCATCGGGGTCCCGTGGAAGCCCGGCAAGCTGCAACAGGCCATCCAGGCCGAGGCGGTGGACCGGCTCAAGAACGGGCACAAGGTCCCGGCCCTGCTGGAGGGGGCCTTCCGGGCGATGTACCTGTTCGGGCCGCGCGCGCTCAACCGCGACCAGTTCATCGCCCCCTATCTGGAAGGGCTGGCGGGCCTGGCCGAGTCGGGCGGGCACGGCGCCATCGGACACGCCGAGGCGAGCACCAATTTCCGCCCCGGCGACGAGGAAGTGGCCGCCGTGCGGGTGCCGCTGCTCGTGGTCGGCATGGAGCACGACATCGTCGCGCCCCGCCACCTGTCGCGGGAGCTGGCGGACCTGATCCCGACCGCCCAGTACACCGAGATACGCAACTGCGGGCACGCGTCCCTGCTGGAGAAGCCCACCGAGGTCAACGCCCTGGTGGCCGACTACCTGCGCTCCGGCAAGGTCGGCACTCCGCGCGGCTCGCGCCGGCTCTCCGATGACCGTACGGAAGCCGTCTGACAGCCGTGGTGCAACGGGACGGGCTCCCGGCCTCGCGCAGAGGCCGGGAGCCCGTCGTCGTACCGCCCGTTACTGGCGGGCCGTGAGCCGGTACAGCCGGTGGAACGGGTGCCCCACATCGATCGCCCGGGTGTCCAGGCCGGCCTCGGCGGCGTACGCGCGCACGGTGTCCGGGCGCATCACCGTTCCCGTGGCCGCGCTCGGCGTCCGGCTCATCCCGACGGGCAGGCAGTGCAGCACACTCACCGCGTAGTGGAAGCGCTCGCTGTCCGGCGCCGTCGGCGTGAACCGCTCGCCGACCGACGGCTCCATCAGCAAAACCGCACCCCCGGGAGCCGTCAGCCCACGGCAGGCCCGGAGCACGTCCACCGGCGCGGACATGTCGTGCAGAGCGTCGAACACGCAGACCAGAGTGTGACCGGCCACCCCAGCCTCACCGGCGTCACCGGCCCGGAACGTGACCCGGTCGCGCAGCCCCTCCGCGGGATCGGCGGCGGCGAGATTCGCCTCGGCGTCCCGGATCGACGCCTCGTCCAGGTCGAGCCCGTGCACCTCGGCGTCGGGGAACATCCGGGCCAGCGCCAGCGTGGAGAGGCCGGAACCGCACGCCACGTCGGCGATGCTGCTCCCCGGCACCCGCAGCCGGGCATCGATGTCGGGCAGGTGACGGCTGATCCAGCCGGGCAGGTGGTGTTCGAAGACACCGCGGTTCAGGCCCGCCTGGCCACCGCGCAGGGCCTCGCCGTAGGCCGCGTACGGCAAGCCCCGGCGACCGCGGTAGGCCTCCACCAGCTGTGGCAGCACGGCCGCCATACCGCCGATGGGCATCACGACCAGCGGCGCGATCCAGTTCGGGCTGCCGGCGTCGAGGAGCGCCTCCGCGTGCGCCTGCGGCAGCGTGAACTGTCGTGCCTCCGGTGGCGCGTGCGGCGCGTCGACGGCCAGCACCCCGGCACAGGTCTGCTGCTCCAGCCACTCCCGTACCATCCGGGCGTCGAGGCCGGCCTCCTCGGCCACCTGCGCGGCCGTGGCCGGACCGGTGCGGCGCAGGGCTTCGTACAGGCCAAGTTCCAGGCCCAGGAAGCAGGTCATCAGCTCGGCGGACGCGAGCCCGGCGCCGAAGAGCCGCAGCGAGAACGCCTGCGTGGAGTCCGCAGCGGGCGCGGCCGGCTTCCCCCGCTGGGCGGGAGGCGTACCGGGTGGGGGACCGGCGGGCTTTCCGCGCGGTACGGACGGTATGCCGGAGGCGGGGTCGCGGAAGGCGGGAGCCACGGCGGTCAGAGGTGGGCGAGGACGTTGACGACATTGCCGTCGTGGTCGCGGTAGAAGAAGCGCCGTACGCCCCACTCCTCGTCCGCCGGTCCGTACAGGATCTCCAGACCGGCGGCGCGGGCCCCTTCGAGCGCCGCGTCCAGGTCCTCCACCTCGATGGAGGCCGCCGGGTTCACCGGGCCGGTGGGGTCCTTGGTGATCAGGCTGACCTGCACGGAGTGGTCCGTGGGCGGGGCGAGCGTGGCGATCCAGCCGTGATTCATGATCACTTCCATTCCGGTGACCCGGGCGTGGGCCTCCACTGCGGAATCGAGGTCGGTCACGGTGAGCAGCGGCATCGCGCGGAGTGCAGACATGTGCGCCAGCGTAACCAGTGCGCCCCGCGCCCCGGGGGGCCTTTCCGCCCTCTTTCACCCCCGCGGCGCATACCCCCCGGCGGCCGTACGTTCTCCTCGCATCGGCCTCCTTGCGCGCGAGCGCGCGCCGGCCGAACTCGCCAACCCCCAAGGAGGACTGACGTGGGACTCGTCACCGCGACCGGCACGGACATCCCGGAATCCAAGCTCGCGGAGCTGGGTGGGGCGATCAGGGGCCGGACCGTCACCGCACAGGACGCCGACTACGACGAGCGCAAGCAGATCTGGAACGGCTACTTCCAGAAGAGCCCCGGGGCGATCGTCCAGGTGGACGGCGCCTCCGACGTCGTCAAGGTCGTCAACTTCGCGCGGGAGAACGACATCGAGCTGGCCGTCAAGGGCGGCGGCCACTGCTTCGCAGGCACCGGCACCGTCGAAGGCGGACTACTGCTCGACACCTCCCGGCTGCGCGGCATCCGGGTCGACCCGGCCAAGCGCCGTCTGGTCGTCCAGCCCGGACTGGAACAGGGCGACGTCGACGCCGAGACCACCAGTTTCGGCCTCGCCGTCACCGGCTCCCAGGAGTCGTACATCGGCATCGGCGGGCTCACCCTCGGCGGTGGCCTCGGCTGGCTCGCCCGCTACCGCGGTCTGCTCGTGGACAACCTGATATCCGCCGACCTCGTGCTCGCCAGTGGCGAGCTGGTGACCGCCACCGCCGAGAACCACCCCGACCTGTTCTGGGCGATCCGTGGCGGCGGCGGCAACTACGGCGTGGCCACCCGCTTCGAGTTCGACCTGCACCCGCAGGGCGACTGCATGGCGGGCCTGCTGGCCTTCCCCATCGACCAGACGGTCGACGTGGCCCGGCGGCTCGACGAGTTCAACCGGACCGCCCCCGACGAGCTGACCACGTCCTTCGCCTTCCTCACCGCCCCGGGCGGCGCACCGGCCATCGGCCTGGGCTTCGTGCACGCGGCCCCGGACGAAACCACTGAGGAACTGATCGGCCAGATGCGCGGACTCGGCACCGGCGCGCTCCTCGACCACTGCGGCCCGATGCCGTACGTGGCCGTGCAGCGGATGCTCGACGAGAACACCGTCGCCGGTCACCGGTACTACCCGCGCTCGTTCCTGCTGCCCGAACTGCGCGACGAGCCACTGCGGATCCTCGCCGACGGCTTCGTCAACGCCCCCTCCGAACGGAGCCTGGTCGGCGGCGGCCTGATGGGCGGTGTGATGTCGAACGTACCGGCGTCCGAGACCCCGTTCCTGCACCGCGAGGGTTACCTGACCAGCATCCTCACGTCCTGGACCGACCCGGCCAAGGACGAGGAGGCCGTCGAGTGGACCGAGAAGGTGTACTCCGAGCTCCTCCCGTACACCACCGGCGCGGTCTACGCGAACCACCTGGGCGCGGACTCCGCCGAGCGCATCGAGGACGCCTACGGCTCCAACTATGAGCGGCTGACCCGGATCAAGGGCGTCTACGACCCCGACAACTTCTTCCACACGAACAACAACATCAAGCCCGCGAGCTGAACCTGACGGGCCCGCCCGCGGAAGGCGGGCGGGCCCTCTCGTACGACGGCGCCCGGACCGCCTCCCCCGAGGTCCGGGCGCCGTCTCGTGCGCGCGGGGCCGCTCAGCCGGCCAGCCGTATGACGCTGACGCCTTCGCGCACGGTGAGCACGCTCTGCCGCACCCGGGGATCGGCGGCGACATGGGCGTTGAACGCGCGCATGGCGACGGTGTCGGGCTGCTGGTCGCGCTCGTTGGCGACGCCGCCGAACTGGAGGACGTTGTCGGCCAGGATCAGCCCGTGCGGGGACAGCTTGGGCAGCACCGCCTCGTAGTAGCCGACGTAACCGGGCTTGTCGGCGTCGACGAAGACCAGGTCGAAGGGGCCGGGAAGGTCCCGCACCGACGTCAGGGCCGGGCCTTCCCAGAGGTGGATGCGCTCCGCCCAGGGCGACGCCCCGAAGTGCTTGCGGGCGATCGAGGCGTGCAGCGGGTTGAGTTCGCAGGTGTGGAGCTCGGCGTCCTCGGGCATCGCCTGGGCCATGCAGAGCGCGGAGTAGCCGGTGAAGGTGCCGATCTCCAGGATGCGGCGGGGGCGCAGCGCGAAGACCAGGGAGGCCAGGAACTCGCCCTCCAGGCTCCCCACCATCATGGCCGGCAGCTCGGTCCCGGCCTCCGTGTCGGCGACCAGGACGGCCAGCCAGGGGGGCGCGGGGGAGGATGCCTCTTCGGCGTACTTCTCCACGACGGGTCGTACGATCATCCTCGGTTCCTTCCCGCGAGGTCGGTGGAGGCGTGCAGCCGCCCGGTCAGCCAGTGCGTCAACTCGGCCTGGGCGGGCCCGCGCAGATAGAAGTGACCGCCGGGAAAGGCGGTCACCTCGGTGTGCGCCGAGGTGACGCCCGCCCAGGCCGCCGCGTCCGCCGCGTCGACCTCGGGGTCCTCGGTGCCGTAACAGACGCTCACCGGCACCGAGAGATCGCGGCCGGTGCCGGGCCGGTAGGTGCCCACCAGGCGGTAGTCGGCGCGGAGCACCGGCAGCGTCATCTCGCGTATGCCCGGCAACTGGAGCAACGCCGCGTCGGTGCCGCCGAGCTGGCACACATCGGCCCACAGCCGCCCGTCGTCCAGGTGCTTGTCGTCCGGCTGCTGCCGGGCCGGTCCCGGACGCCCGGAGACGACCAGCCGCTCCGGGAGCGCCTCGCCCGCCTCACCGAGGAGCCGGGTGACTTCGTGCGCGACGGAGGCGCCCATGCTGTGCCCGAAGAACCACACGGGCTTGTCGTCCAGTCGGGTCAGCGCCTTGGCCAGCGGCTCCACGAGGCCGGCCATGTCGGTGCGGCAGGGCTCGCCGATGCGGTCCTCCCGGCCGGGGTACTGCACCACCATGCCCTCGACGCCTTCGGGCAGTTCACGCGCCAGCGGGCGGTAGAAGCTCGCGGACCCGCCGCCGTGCGGGAAGAACACGACGCGCCGGGCGGCCGAGGGTTGGGGAAAGTAGCCGCGCAGCCACGGGTTCGGGACGTCGGTGCTCATGTCCGGACCCCCAGCAGGTCCGCGGCGCAGAGGAGTCCGGGCGGCGCCTTCGGGTGGTGCAGCCGCACAGGCCCGCAGGCCTCGCTCACGCGCATCCCCAGCCTGGCCAGGGCCACGTGGTACTGCACATGACCCCGGCTGTCGGCGCCCGCCCGGACGTCGTCCCAGGTCGCGCCGATGGCCCGCGCCGTGGCCTGCGGCCACAGTTCGCGCAGCACCACGTCGTACGGGGCGCCCTCCGCCGGCCCCAGGTGCTCCACGCTGGGCACCTTGAGGTGCGGGGCGGTGGAGTCGCCGAACCGCACCAGTTCCTTCATGCCGTCGGGCATGTGCGGGCGCATGCTCCACTGCACCGGCCCGTGCGTGTTGACCAGGGTGAGGTGCCCGCCGTCGGTGCCCAGGGTGATGCGGTGGAAGAGGTGGCTGTAGTTGTCCGGGTCCGAGGGCACCAGCTCGTTCTGCAGCCGGAAGGACAGGGGAACACCGGCGAAGCGCCCGGTGAGACTCCGGTACGGTGCCCCCTCCGCCCCCGCGAGCACTGCGTCGATCCCGTGCGGGCGGATCGAGCCCAGCGCCTGGCCCAGGATGTCGAAGACCGTGTAGAGCACCTGGAAGGCGCAGGTCACGTCGAGGAACAGCGGCTGCTGCCGGGCCACCAGGTCACGGGCTGCCCCGATGAAGCGGCGCACCGGCTCCACATGCGGATAGTGGGTGTTCAGCCGGAACACCACCCCGGACTCGGTGGCGGCCCGCAGGCACGCCACCAACTCGTCCGGATGCAGGGGGTGTTCCTGGAGCACGTGGATGCCACGGCGCATCAGCGCCCGCGAGAGGCCGGGCCCGGGGCCGCCGTTCATCACCCCGCCCACCACCACGCAGGCCAGGTCGATGTCGCCGGGCACCTCCTCGACCGTCGGCCACAGCGGTACGCCGTAGTGCGCGGCGCAGGCGCGGCTGCGGGCACTGCCGGAGGCGAGGATCCCGGCCAGCTCGAAGCCGAAGTCCGCCCGCTCGAAGGCCGCCAGATAGGCACGGCCGAAGCCGGTGCCGGCCACCAGGACGCGAGGACGGCTCACAGTTCGCCCTCCTCCATGGCACGGGCCGCGAGGATCGGCCGGTCGACGACCTCCAGCAGCCCGACCGCGGGTTCGGACCGCAGTGCGGCGAGTACCGTCCCGGCGTCGAGCACGTCGGAGCCGAAGTGCACGCCCGGGGCGGCCCTGCCGTCGAGCACCGCCAGTACGGCGAGCGCGGCGGCGAGGCCGGTCAGGGCGTACGTGTCACTGGCGCGCAGGGCCAGGCTGCGGGTGGCGGGGAGTCCGGCGTCGTCGGTGCCGGTGACCTCGAACAGCATGAGCTGGAACGGGTCCCGGCCGAACAGGTCGAGCGCCGCGGCACGGGTCAGCTCCCCGGCCGCATCGGCGAGCCCGGACTCGCCGCGCATCGCCCCCTGGAGCCTGCTCAGGCAGTTCATCATGTGCGCGCCGCCGTCGAAGACGTTGTACCAGTCGATCTCCGTCAGCCCCGTGACCTCCGGGAGCCGCGCGGACTCGAAACTCAGGTACGGGTAGACGTCCACCCGGTT
The DNA here is from genome assembly GCF_053612185.1 of Streptomyces sp. NPDC054757. Lineage (NCBI taxonomy): Bacteria > Bacillati > Actinomycetota > Actinomycetes > Kitasatosporales > Streptomycetaceae > Streptomyces > Streptomyces sp. NPDC054757. The sequence goes on along the minus strand of NZ_JBSHBW010000014.1, from coordinate 41,124 downwards.
GTTCGCGTACGGCAGTTCCACGCCGGTACGCGGCTCCAGCTCGCGCTCCACGCGGATGCCGCCCCGGATCGCCCCGCGGGCCTCCCCGTACGCGCCACCCATGGAGAGCAGGTAGTCGGCGGCTCCGGCCGGGGTGAGCCGGTCCATCGTGCCGACGTAGGCGGTCAGCCGCTGCGGGCGGCTCATGGTGGAGCACAGGTGGCGGGGGAGCAGCCCGGTCAGTCCCGGCTGCATGCCCGCGGTGATCACGGCGGTGCCGGTGAAGGTGCCGGGCCGGACCAGCGCCTCCAGGAGCGGTTCGTCGCCGCCCGGGTCGACGTAGTCGGCGCCGGCCGCCGCCGCGGCCCAGGCCACCCTGTCGAGGACCTGGTAGGACGGGCCCGCGCAGTTGAGGACGGTGTGTGCGCCGCGGCAGAACCGGGCCAGCGACCGGCCGTCGTGCAGGTCGACCTCGACCGCATCGCCGCGCAGACCGGACTTGGCCAGCAGGGCTTCGGCCTGCGTACGGTCGCGCCCACCGAGCCGTACCACGGCGTCGGGAAGACGTTCGGCAATCGCCCGGACGGCGGCCGCGCCGACGGCGCCGTAGGCGCCGACGACCGCGACGGACGGAGTGCTGTACTCGCTCACGCGTTCTCCTCATCGGGCCGACCGGTCACATCGGATTCCTCATCGGGCAGGTCGATCACGTCGGATGTGACCAGCCCACGGCAGGCGAAGTGGTCGCCCGGCACGGTCTGCCGCAGCAGCCCGCCCACGCAGACGGACTCCCACAGCGCGGTCATGTCGCCCGCCATGGCGGGCCAGACCGGGGACTCATCGGCATGCACCAGCAGCCGGGCCTCTCCGGTGTACACACCGGGGTCGTGGGCGGCCACGCACGCGGCGAGAGCCCTTCCCCGTACGAGCTGTTCGGTCAGCACGTCCGCGCCGAGGCCCAGGACCCCGGCCAGCTTGGCGAGCCGCTCCCCGCGGGGGAGTACGCCGAGTGCGGCAGCCGCTGCGGCCGCCGCCCGCAGCTCCGGCTCGCTCCGGTCCGCCAGCGCGGCCAGTGCGCCGGGCGGTATGTCCCCGGCGGGGGCGAGCGCGGCGAGTGCCGACCCGAGGCCGGAGACGCCCGGGTAGCCCAGGGCGGCCGGATCCTGCCCCCGGTCCAGACAGAGCAGCGCCTCTTCGAGGACGTCGTCGCGGACCGTGGCGGGCAGCGGATAGCTGCTCAGGACGGTCAGCCCGCAGACCGGCGCCCCCAGTTCGGCCAGTTGCTGGGCGACGGCGAGCGCCAGCACGCCCCCACTGTGCGCGCCGACCAGGTGGAACGGTCCCGGGCTCAGGGCCCGCACCTTCGCCACGATCTCCTGCGCCACGTCGTCCAGGGTCTGCCCCTCGGCCACCCGCACCGGCGGCACCACCGCCACCGGGTCGCGCGTCCCCAGGCCCTCGGCGAGCCGCTCCGCGTGGCCGCCCAGACCGTCGCCGACCAGGACGTGCACCGGGTTGCCGAGGGCGTCCGCCGCCCCGGTCAGCGCCAGTTCGTCACCGGCCCCGCTCTCCTCGGACAGGTCCTGCCCCTGCTGGAGGAAGGCGGACAGCTCGTACACCGAAGCGCCGCCCAGCAGCTCCCGCAGCAGTTCGTCGAAGAAGATCTCGGCGGCGGCCGGCACCTGCTCGCGCAGCGCCGTGACGAGCTGGGCCGCGAGCAGCGAATCCCCGCCCAGGGCATAGAAGTTGATGTCGAGCGGGACCTCGGACTCGCGCAGCACCTCCGCGTACACCGCAGCGACCGCCGACTCCAGCTCACCGGCCTCGCGCGAGCCCTCGCCGGCTGCCGCCGCGCCCGCCGCACGGTGGTCCTGCGCCCACCCGGCCAGGGCGGCCCGGTCGATCTTGCCGTTGCCGGTCAGCGGCAGCGCGTCCAGCACCTCGAAGCGCGACGGGATCATCTCCGCCGGGAGCCGCCCGGCGAGCCGCCGGGCCAGTTCCTCGGTGTCGAGGGGCTCGCGGTCGGTCTTGAAGCGGGCCGCGAAGACGTGCATGCCGATGCGGGCCAGCTCGTCATCCGGCGCCGGGACGCACCACTCCAGACCGGCCCCGGCCTCGGCCAGCAGGTCGTACCACTGGTGGCGGCCGATGAAGGTCTGGTCCTTGCCGTGGCGCACGTCCTGGAAGTCCCCGGCGGTGGCGTCGAAGAGGAACTCCATCGAGGTGAGGATCTGGTAGTTGTCCCGGGTCGTCTCGATGAAGACCAGCCACCCGCCGGGCACCAGCGCCTCGCGCATCCGGCGCAGGACCGCGCGGGCGTCCTTCGCGTAGTGCATGACGTTGCCGCACAGGATCACGTCCACCGAGTTCGGCCTGACACCCTGCTCGCGGTACGGCTCGTTGAAGTCGAACAGCGCGTAGTCGACCCAGGGGTGCTCCGCGAACCGCTCGCCGGCCTTGTTGAGGAAGAACTGCGACACGTCGCTGAAGGTGTAGCGGACGTTCGCGCCGTCCAGCGCCGGGATGGTGTCGACGCTGGTGCCGCCGACCCCCGCCCCGACCTCCAGCACCCGCAGCGGACGGCCGGAGGCGTTGCGCCGGGCCACGCCCAGCACGGTGGAGGTGGCCAGCCGGTTGAGGTAGCGGGAGAGGAAGCCCTCCATGTAGGCGGCCTCGTGGATGCTCAGGTCCCCCTCGGGGAACAGCATCCGCAGCGGGTCGCGCTCGTCGCGCATCAGCTCCGGGAGGTGGTCGGCGGCGAGCTTGAAGTAGTCCACCAGCTCGGGGCGGTCGTTGGCCTCCGGAAGCAGCCGGTCGACCTCGGCCCATGCCTGCGCGACGTCCTCGGGACCGACCAGGCGCAGACAGCCGAAGGTGCCGTCATCGGCCCGGTCCAGATAGCCGTTCTCCGCACAGGCGGCCAGCCAGCGACGCACCAGCCGTTCGTGCTTGGACGCCACCCTGGCCAGCCGCATGATGTCGGAGGTGCTGTGCCGGGTCGCGGCATCCGGCCACACACCCTCCTGACGCAGGACGTCCACCATGCGGCGCAGCGCCGCGTCGTCGAGCACCGCCGCGAACTCCACCACCTTCGCGACGTCCACCCCGCCACGGATCTCGTCGGCCGCCGCGAGCACCTCGGGCGCGAGGGACGGGTCCACGGGGTGGGCGGCCGGGTCGGCGGGCGAAGGCGAGACGAACGCGACCAGCCTGCGGTCGTTGCGCTCGCCCTGCGTGGTCACCGCCACCGCGTCGACCTGCGGGTCGGTGGCCAGGGCCGACTCCACCTCGGCGAGTTCGATGCGGTGCCCACGGATCTTGACCTGCCGGTCGTCGCGGCCGATGAACTCCAGGGTGCCGCCTGGCAGATAACGGGCGAGGTCGCCGGTGCGGTAGACCCTCTCGCCGTCCGGCAGCTCGAAGAAGCTCGCCGCGGTCTTCACCGGGTCGCCGAGATAGCCCTCGGCGAGACCCGTGCCGCCGATGTACAGGTCGCCTACGACGAGGTCGGGGCTGGGCCGCAGGAACGCGTCGAGGACGTGGAAACGCTGGTTCTCCAGCGGAGTCCCGTACGGGATGCTCGGCGCCGCGGTGTCGACCTCGCCGATCGGGTGGAAGATCGACCAGATCGCCGCCTCGGTCGCGCCGCCGAGGCTGAACAGCTCCACCCGGGGCAACCGCGCGCGGACGGCGTCGGGGAGCGTCACGGGTATCCAGTCGCCCGACATCATGCCGAGCCGCACGCTTCCGCAGTCGCGGCCGTCGCCGCGCAGGTACTCCTCAAGGAGCATCATCTGGGCGGGCACGGTGTTGAGTACGGTCACGCCGTGTTCGGCGATCAGGTCGGCCCAGTGCGAGGGGTCGCTGCGCCGCTCCGGGTCGGGAAGCACCAGAGTGCCGCCGCGTCCCAGGACGCCGAAGACGTCGAAGACCGACAGGTCGAAGCCCAGGCCCGACAGTCCCAGCGCGACGTCGTCCTCGCCGATCCCGAACCTCCGGCAGACATCGTCCAGGGTGTTCACCGCCGCACGGTGACTGATCTCCACGCCCTTGGGGAGCCCGGTCGAGCCCGAGGTGAAGATGACGTACGCCGAGTCGCCCGGGGCGACCGGTGGTTCCTCGAACGTGCCCGCAACAGCGGGTAGTCGGTCCACATCGATACGGCCGACCCCCGCGGGGAGCCCGCCGCCGCCCGTGCTGTGCGTGAGCACCAGGCCGATCCCGGCGGACTCGATGATCGTGTCGCGCCTCGCCTCGGGCTGGCTCGCCTCCACGGGGACGTACGTGCCCCCGGCCAGCAGCACCCCGAGCGCGCCGGCGATCTGCTCCCAGCCCTTCTCCAGCAGCACCGCGACGCGCTGGTGCGGCTGGTGGCCCTGCGCGGCGAGCGCGGCGGCGACGGCCGCGGCCCGCCCGGTCAGCGTCGCGTAGTCGACGCTCCCGCCGTGGCCGGTCACCGCCGTCGCGTCCGGACGCCGACGTGCCTGGTCGAACAGAGCCCGGTGCAGCAGCGCGTCGCTGACCGGCCGTGCCGTGTCGTTGGCCACCGCGCGCCGCTCGGCCTGGTGCGCGGGGAGCGCGAGCGGGTCGCCCTCCCACGCCTCGTCCCCGTCGGCGAGCCGCCGCAGCAGATCACGGAACGCGGCGAACATGTCGTCGACGACCGGCTGGGGCACGGTGTCGTCCCGTACGTCCCAGTTGACCAGCAGCGCCCCTCCCGACTCCATCGCCTGGCAGTCCAGCCAGACCTGCGGCGTCTGGCTGATGCCGTTGCTGATCTGCGTGCGCATCATGCCCTGCGGGGCGAGACCGTCGGAGAGCCCGATGGCGCTGGTGAACACCACCGGCATCATCGAACCCTGCTGGCCCCTGCGGCGGGTCAGCTCGCGCAGCACCTCCACGCCGGAGAACAGCCGGTGGTCGAGGTCCTCGAAGAGCTGCTCGCCCGCCCTGCGGGCCCGCCCGGCGAAGGTGCCGGCGCAGCCGCCGTCCACGGCCAGCAGCTCCACGGAGGTGAAGTCACCCACTATGTCGCCCACGTCCGGGTGGAGCGGCAGCCTGCTGAGCACCGTCACGTCGAGGGTGAAGCGGGGACTGCGGCTCCAGCGGCCGATCACCTCGGCGTACGCGGCCATCACGGCCGTCGACGCGGAGACCAGCTGCTCCCCGGCACGGGCCTTGAGCGCCGACCACAGCACGGGCTCAAGACGCAGCTCGCGCCGGGTGAAGCCGGCCGCGCCCTGCCTGCTGGGCCGGTCGACCAGGGGCAGTTCGGGGGCAGGTGGCAGGCTGTCCAGGCGCGCCGTCCAGAAGTCGCGGTCGCGCTCGTAGGCGGGGCCCTGGCGCACCGCCCGCTCCGCCCGCAGATAGTCGCGGAAGGAGATCGCGGGAGCCTTGAGAGCGGCGCCGGGGTCCTCGTAGAACGTGCCGAACTCGTCCAGCAGCCGGTAGATGCTCACGTAGTCGGCGATCAGGAAGTCGATGGAGAAGTGCAGGACGGCCCGGTCGGCGCACTCGGTGACCTCCAGTGAGTACAGCGGGCAGGCGGTGACGTCCTTGGACTCGGCGGCGAGCCGGCCGCGGACCCCCCGCAGCACCTCCTCGGCCGCCGCCTGCGGCAGCGCGGTCGCGTCGTGCCAGCCGATGACCGGGGCGGGCGGGTCCTTCAGCACCCTCTGGTAGCCGTCGTAGTCGATGACCACCCGCAGCATCTCGTGCCGGTCCACCACCCGCTGCCAGGCCCGCAGCAGCCGGTCGCGGTCGAGCGCCGGGAACTCCAGCTCGCCGTACGCATGACAGGGCACCGAGCCGTACTCGAAGGCGCCCCGGCGGCCCAGCAGGTAGGCGGACTGGACCTCGGTGAGCGGGAACGGCTCGTGGGCCGCGTCGGGATCGGGCCGCACCTGCTCCGGGGCGCGCTCGCGCAGCGTCCGCAGTACGTCGTCGCGGCTGCCGGAGAGCAGGGCGCGCCGCTCGGGGGTCATCGCCCCTTCCGGGCCCCGGAAGCGAAGACGCCCCTCGTCCTCCCACAGGTGGAGTCCGGCCTGTTCGAGTTCGCTGATGATGTCGGCGGGGGTCACAGGACACCTTCTTCCAGTCGGGCGGACGTGTGGTGCTGGTGGCTGCCGGAGATCTCGGCATCGATGACGGCGGCTATCTGCGCGATGGTCGGGTGGTTGAAGAGCTGGCGCAGTGAGAGCTCCACGCCGAAGCGCCTGGCGAACCGCTGGATGACCCGGGTGGCGGTGAGGCTGTCGCCGCCGAGGCCGAAGAAGTTGGCGCTGCGGCCCACTCCGGGGGCCTCCAGCAGGTCGGCCCACTCCTTCGCCACCGCGCGTTCGGTCTCCCCCTGCGGATGGTCGTCCGACGGCGGCTCCTGTGCCGGATGGCGCAGCCCGTACAGCTGCGCGACGGCGGCGCGGTCCACCTTGGCGTTCGCGTTCAGCGGCAGCCTGTCGACGACGGTGAGGTGCTCGGGAACCATGTGGGCGGGCAGGTGTCCGGCCAGTGCGGCCAGCAGGTCCGGCGCGGCCGGTACGGGGTCTGTGCGCTGCTCCGGCGTGACGACCGCAGCCGGCTCCAGGGTGACGACCGCGGCGAGGCGGCGCACCCCGGCACTGCTGTCGACCCACGCCACCGCGTGTACGACACCGGGCAGTTCACGCAGCCTGGTCTCGATCTCGCCGAGTTCGATCCGGTGCCCGCGTACCTTCACCTGGTGGTCGCGCCGCCCCAGGAACTCCAGGACCCCCGAGGGGTGGTAGCGGCCCAGGTCGCCGGTGCGGTACCACCTCTCGCCCCCGGCCACCACGAAAGAGGCCGCCGTGCGGTCGGGATCCCCGCGGTAGCCGAGTGCCACACCGGCGCCCCCGATCCACAGTTCGCCGGGCACGAAGTCGGGCCGGTCCCGTCCGTGCGCGTCGACCACGCGGAAGCGCTGGTTGGCCAGCGGACGCCCGTACGGGATGGACACCCACGCGGGGTCGACGGCCGTGACCTCGTGGGCGTTCGACCAGATCGATGCCTCGGTGGCGCCTCCCATGGCGACGAGCAGGGCATCCGGCGCGCTCGCCCGCAGCCGGTCGTACAGATCAAGCCCGACCCAGTCGCCCGAGACGATCGCCACCCGCAGCGACGGCAGGCTCGTGCCCGACTCGCAGGCCACCAGCAGCATGTCGAGCAGGGTGGGTACCGTGTTCCAGACCGTCACCCCGTGCTCGGCGGCCAGACGGGCCCAGACGGCCGCCTCCCGCCGGACACCCTCGGTGAGGGTCACCACGGTGCCGCCCACCGCGAGCAGCCCGAACAGGTCGTAGACCGACAGGTCGAAGTCGAGTGCCGAGGTCTGCAGGGCCACGTCGCCGGGCCCCACGCCGTAGCGGGCGTTGACGTCGTCGATGGTGTTGGCGGCGGCGGCGTGGGTGATCTCCACCCCCTTGGGCTCGCCGGTGGACCCCGAGGTGTAGATGACGTACGCGAGCTGTGAGGGGCCGACCGGCACGGACTCTGCGAGCGGTACGGCCGCCGAGGCCTCGGCCACCGTCACCGTCCGCACCGCCTCGTCCCAGTCCCCGCCGGATTCGGGCCCGTCGGCGACCAGGGCCAGGCGCGCCCCGGCGGACCGCACGATCCGGTTGCGGCGCGCCGCAGGCTGGCCGGCCCCCACCGGTACGTACGCGCAGCCCGCGGCCAGGACGCCGAGCACCGCGACCGCCTGGTCGGGCCCCTTCGGCAGCGAGACGACCACGGTCTCGCCCGGCCGCGCCCCGAGCGACACCAGGTGCCCGGCCACACGGAGCGCACGCCCGGCCAGCTCGGCGTAGGTCAGGGCCTCGCCGGACGCCGTGCGGACCGCTACGGCGTCCGGGGTGCGGCGGGCGACGTCGAGGACCGGCTGGTGCAGCGTACGGGCGGGGCGGGCCACCGCGGTGGCGTTCGCCTCGGTACGGACCTTCGCCTGCGCCTCCGGAAGGGCGACCGGCGGGGCCGGGCGCGACCAGTCGCTGTCGGCGAGCGCGACCAGCAGGCGGCGCATCGCCTCCAGGGCCGACGCGACGACCCCGGGACTGTAGAGGCCCTCGACGTGGTCCCAGTTGACGGCGAGTCCGCCGTCGCGCTCCACCACCTGGCAGTCCAGGGCGACCTGCGGGCTCTGCGAGAGCCCGCGGCGCAGCACGCCGAAACCGAAAGCGAGGTCCTTGAAGTCCGCACTCACCCCGAGCGTCGAGGTGAACACCACCGGCATCAGCATCTGGCCGCCCCCGGTGCGCCGGGCCAGCTGCTGCAACACCCAGGTGGTGGAGACGTGGCGGTGCTCGATGCCCTCCCAGACCTGCCCCTGCAACCGGCGCACGGTGTCGGCCCAGGAGCCGTCGGGGCGGCTGTGGTGGCCGAGCAGCAGCAGCGAGGTGAAGTCGCCGACCACCTGGTTCACCTGGGGATGGACGTCCTGCCGGTCGAAGACCGTCAGGTTGAGCGTCAGCGAGGTTTCGGCGCTCCACGCCGCCAGTACCTCGGCGAAGGCAGCCGCCACGACCGTCGACGCGGTCAGCCCCTCGTCGGCCGTGCGGCGGCGGAGCTTAGCCCAGGTCGGCGCGTCGATGCGGAACTCGTCCCGCACGAAGCGCGGCAGTCCGATGTGCTCCGGGTCGAGTGCCATGGGCAGTGCCGGAGCCGCGGGCAGCTCCTCGATCACCTTCAGCCAGTACTCCTCGTCCCGGGCCCGTGCCACCGGATCGGTCTGCTGGGCCAGCAGGTAGTCACGGAATGACAGCTCCAGCGCCGGGAGTTCGAGGCGGGGATCGGCGTACAGCGCGTTGAGCTCGGTGAAGATGGTCATGATCGACAGCGCGTCGAGCACCACGTAGTCGAAGCCCACTCCGAACACCGTGCGGCCGTCATCCCTCTGCACGGCGCGCACGTCGAACAGCGGCCAGGAGGTCACGTCCAGGACCTGCTGCGCCATGTCCCCCAGCGCGGCGACCGCCTTCTCGTGGTCGGCCGCGGTGGTGCGGGTGACCGGGAAACGGTAGTGCGGTACCTCGGGCAGGATGCGCTGGCCCCCCTCGCCGTCCAGCACGGCGCGCATCATCTCGTGCCGCCGCACCAGCCGGTTCCAGGCGGCCTCCAGCCGGTCCAGGTCGACCCGGTCGCTCTCGAACTCCCAGTACCAGTAGGAGGCGACGCCGCCGAGGGCGAAGTCCGGGTCGCGGCCGAGCCAGTAGGCGCGCTGCACATCGGTGAGCGGGAAGGGCTCGTGGCGGTGCCCGGGGTCGGCCGGGACCGTTCCGGGGGCCTGCGCCTCGGCGCGCGTCAGCGTCCGGGCGAAACCACTCACCGTAGGACGGGTGAACAGGTCGCCGAGCCTGGCCCCGTAACCCTCCCGGCGCAGCGCGGCGAGCAGACGGGCGGCCTGCAGGCTGTCGCCGCCGATGTGGAAGAAGTTGGTGTCCCGGCCGATGCGGGGCACGTCGGCGTCCCTGTCCCTTCCGGGGTGCGAGGAGCCGGTGTCGCCGCCGGCGCGCCCACCGCCGAGCAGCTCCGCCCACAACGCGGCGACCGTCTCCTCCGCCGCACCGCGCGGGGCGTCCGACGCACCGCCGGACCTCCGCGCACTCAGCGCTTCGGCCAGCAGCCGCGCCGCCTCGGCGCGGTCCACCTTGCCGTTGCGGCTCAGCGGCAGCTCGTCGACGGCCACCGCGCGGGCCGGCACCATGTACGCGGGCACCTCCCGGGCGGCGGTCGCCAGCACCTCTCCGGTGTCCACCGAGCCCGGAGTGACCAGGGCGTACAGCGCGCCGCCGTGCCCGGCCACCGGCGTCACCACGGCCTCGCGCACCCCGGGATGCAGGCCCAACGCGCGCTCCACCTCGCCCAGTTCGATCCGGTAGCCGTTCACCTTGACCTGGAGGTCCGCGCGGCCGAGGAACTCGATCACGGCCCCGGGCCGGTAGCGGGCCCGGTCGCCCGTGCGGTACCAGCGCACCCCGTCAGCCTCCACGAACTTCGCGGCGGTCAACTCCGGCGCGCCCACATACCCCCGGGCCACCCCGGCCCCGCCGATCCACAGCTCTCCGGCCACCCAGTCGGGGCGGTCGCCACCCTGCTCATCGACGATCCGGCAGAACTGGTTGGGCAACGGCACGTTGTACGGGATCGACGCCCAGGAGGGATCCACCTCCGTGACCTCCTGGACGGTCGAGTGGATCGCGGTCTCCGTGGTTCCGCCCAGGACCGCGAACACGCTGTCCCGGCGCAGCGCGTGCACCCGGCCGGGCAGGTCGAGCCCGGCCCAGTCGCCGCCGATGAGCTGCAGCCGGAACGGCCAGGCACCCGGCTCCGGCCGCGACGAAGCGGTGGTGAGCGCCATGTCGAGCAGCGCGGGCACACAGTTGAGCACGGTGGCCCGGTGCTCGGCCGCCCTGCACAGCCACACATCGGGGGAGCGCCGTTCCTCGTCGTCGACCAGGACCAGCGCGCCGCCGCAGATGAGCGGGCCGAAGATGTCGTACACGGAGAGGTCGAAGTCGAGCGCCGACAGGCACAGGGTCCGGTCACCGGGACCCACGCGGTAGCGCTCGTTCAGCGCGGCCACCGTGTTGTGGGCCGCCGCGTGCGTCAGCTCCACGCCCTTGGGCTCCCCGGTCGACCCGGAAGTGAAGATCACGTAGGCCGGATCGTCCGGCGACACGTCCACCGCACGCTCCAGCAGCGGCACCACGGGATCGGTGCCGCACCGCACGTCGACGTTGGGGATCCCGCCGTCGGCGGCCTCAGGGTCCGGGCCGCGGGTCACCGTGCACCGGGCCTGTGCCAGCGCCTCCACGGTGCGCCGCCGCGCCTCCGGCTGCTCCGTGCCCACCGGCACGTAGGCCGCGCCCAGCGCGTGCACCGCCAGCACCGCGACCACCTGCTCGACGCCCCTGGGCAGGGTGAGCACCACCCGGTCGCCCGCGGTGACCCCGGCCGTGCGCAGGACGTGGGCCAGCCGCAGGGCCCGCTGGGAGAGCTCGCCGTACGTGAGTACCCGGCCCTCGCCCCAGAGCGCCGCCGGCGCCCCGCCGCGCTCGGCCGCCTGCCGGAAGAACTCCTGGTGCAGCGCCCGGCGGGGCAGTTCGGCGCGGGTGTCGTTGGCGCTGCGACGCGCCTGGAGCTGTGGCGCGGGCGGGCGCACCGGCAGACTCTCCCACCAGGCGCTCGGCTGGGAGGCGAGCAGCCGCACGCGGTTGACGAAGGTCTCGAACATCGCCTCGGGGACCCCGGCCTCGAAGAGGTTCTCGGTGGTCTCCCAGTTGATCAGCATGCCGCTCTCGTGCTCGATCAGCTGGAGGTCGATCCACACGCCCGAGGTCTGCGAACTCATCCACACCGGGGTGCCGAGCACGGCACGGGTCGCCCCGTCGAAGAGCTCACCGAGGCTGAGCGCGCTGGTGAACACGACGCCGGCCCGCCGGTTCGCCCCGGCGGCGGTCCTGGCCAGGTCGCGCAGGACCGAAGTGCCGCCGTACGCCGTGTGCGTGGCGTCGCGCCGGTACTGCTCCTGCACCGCGCGGGCGCGCTCGGCGAAGGTGCGGCGCGCATCGGGCGCCACCTGGAGCAGCAGCAGGTCGGTGAAGTCCCCGACGACCCGGCCGACTTCGGGGTGCACCGGGATCCGGTTCAGCACCGGCAGGTTGAGCAGGAACTCCGCGTCCTCGCTCCAGGCCGCGAGCACGTCCGCGTAGGCGGCGGCGACGGCCATCGACACCGTCAGGCCGTTGCTGCGCGCGTGCTGGGCGAACCGCTCGTACGTCTCCGGCGCCAGCCAGGCGTGCCGCCGGACCGTGTGCACCCCCTCGATCCGCTCCGGCGGCGCGGCCAGCGGCAGCCGCGGTGCGTCCGGCAGGTCCTCGGCGCGGTCACGCCAGTAGGAGACGTCGGCCGGGCGGGGCTCCCGGCCGGTCTCGGCGACCAGGCGGCGGTATTCGGGGAAGGTCAGGGCGGGCTGCGCAGGGGCGGCGTCCGGGTCCTCGTACAGGCGGGCCAGGTCGCCCATGACGATCCGGAAGCTCGACGCGTCGCAGATGATCATGTCGATGTCGAGGAACAGCCTGCCCCTTCCGGCAGGCAGCAGCGCCAGCCGCACGTCGAGCCCGCCCCCCTCGCCGACCGGCAGCGTCTGGTGGGAGATGCTCTCGCGCAGCGCCGACAGCCGCTGTTCGCGCTCCGGGTTCTCCAGACCACGCAGGTCGACGACCTCGTCCAGCCCCCGGCACTCCGGAAGGATCCGCTGGCCGCCCCCGGCGCCGACGGCCGCACGCAGCATGGGGTGCCTGCGGCGCAGCGCGGTCACCGCGGCGTTCCAGCGCGCGACGTCGGCGGTGACGTCGAACTCGAAGTAGAAGTGCGACCCGGTCCCCAACGGCATGCCCGGCTGCCGGCCCGACCAGTAGGCATGTTGCATCGGGGCCAGCGGGAACTCGCCCGCCTCCGCGGCAGGGTCCCCCTCGGCTTCCGCGCGCGGCCCCGCCTCGTCCTCGGTTCCGGACAGCAGCACGGACCAGGCGCGCACGGTGGGCTCCTCCACCAGGTCGCCGAACGTCACCTCCACGCCGGCCTCCTGCCAGGAAGCCGCCAGGTTCATCATGCCGAGGGAGTCCAGGCCGAGGGTGACGAGGTCCTCCTCGAAACCGATCTCCGCGGCGGGAAGTTCCAGCCGCTCGGCGACGGTGTCGCGGATCTCCTCCGCGGACAGTGCGCGTCCCGCCGTCACCTCACTGGTCATCGTGGCCTCCCATGCGCTGCCGGGGACGGGCCCCGGCCTGGTCGGTGTGGGGCGCCGCGCTGCGGGCGGCGGTGGTGCAGATGTCGACGTACACGGCGAGCAGCGACTCGACGAACTCCGAATCGAAACGGTCGGGGTTGTAGAACAGCAGCACCCGCACCGTGCCCCGGTCGGGCACGGTGACCAGCTCCAGCTCGAAGCGGGTGGCGACGTCGTCGGGAACCAGGACCTCGATGTCCAGCCCGCCGGCCCGGGTCGAGTACACCGGGTCCGCCATCATCTGGAAGACCACGTCGTCGAGCCGCCGGTCGGTGCCCCCGAGGCTGATCGGCAGCATCTGGAACGGCAGAGCCTGATGGACGAAGGCCTCCATCACCGTGCCGTGCGTCGCCCGCAGGTGCGCGGCGAAGTCGGTGCCGGTGAGCCGGGTCCTCAGCAGCACCATGTTGGCCAGGAACCCCACGGTGCGGCGGTGTTCGGCGCTGCGATTGGCGAACAGGGTCGCCACGGCCAGGTCCTCCGCGCCGCTGACCGACTGCAGGGCACGGTAGTAGGCGGTGAGCAGGGCCACGAACATCGTCGACCGCTCCCGCTTGGCCAGGGTGTCCAGCGCGGCCACGGTCGGCGCGTCGAGGACGTGCTGTACGAGCCTGGTGTCGCGCGGCGCGCCCGCGGTGGCCTGCCGGATCGGCAGCGGGGGCAGCGTCACGTCCTTCAGGCGCTCGCCCCAGAAAGCGCTCAGCCGCTTCCCGGAAGGCCCGGCCAGGGTCTCGCGCTGCTCCTCGGTGAACCGGGAGTACGCAGAAGAGTTGCCGGCAGCCTTCCCCTCCAGCGCGGCACACAGGTCCTCGAAGATCACGTTGCAGGACCACGAGTCGGTCACCATGTGGTGCATGTTGAAGCAGAGCACGTGATGGTCTTCGGCGAGCCGCCACAGGGTGATGCGCACCGCGCTGACGGTGGCGTCGATCCGGGTGCCCAGCTCCCTGGCGATCTCCCGGTCTGCGGACGCCCCGGGATCCGGCTCGCCGGAGAGGTCCACCTCGCGGATCTCCGGTGACGCGGCCGGGTGCACCAGCGCCTTGAGCCGGCGGCCGCCGCCGGTGAACGTGGTGCGCAGCGCCTCGTGCCGAGACGTCACATGGCCGACCGCCTCCCGGAGCCTGCCGCGGTCGAGCGAGCCGCGCAGCCTGCACAGCACCGGGCAGTTGAGCGCGCCCTCCTCGCCCCGGTAGCGGTCGAGGAACCACAGCAGCGTCTGGCCCACGGACGGACGGATCTCGGTGACTGTCACGTCCGGCAACGTAACGACGGTAGCCGCCCGCGCAGCCGCCGCTGAAAGAAAGCTGAGAGGACCTTCACGTTCCTTTCTCGCCACTCGGGCCCGCCCCTCGCCCGGGTCAGGGTGAGGGCACCTGTGTCGCGCGCGGCGCCCCAGCGGGGCGCCGGACCCCGTCCGGCGGCACCGTCACACGGGAGGTCGCTCGATGCCAGCCAACCCCTTCGAAGACCCGGATGAGAGCTACCTGGTCCTGTGCAATCCGCGCGGCCAGCGGTCGCTGTGGCCGGCCCGGCTGCCGTCCCCCGCCGGATGGCTGGTGGAGATGCCCGCAGCCTCCCGCGCCCGCGCCTGCGCGCACGTCGAACGCGTCTGGCCGGACGTGCGCCCGGAGGCCCCCTCGGCGGCCGTGTCCCCGGCCGAGACCCTTCCCGTTCTCTTCGAGCGCGTGGTGGCGGAGCACCGGGAGCTGCCGGCGGTCGAGAGCGAGAGCACCGCTCTGGCATACGGAGAGCTGGCGGACCGTGTGAACCGGCTGGCGCGGCGACTGCTCGCGGCCGGGCTCGGCCCCGGCGACCTCGTCGGGATATCGATACCGCGCGGGACCGACCAGGTGGTGGCGGCACTCGCCGTGACGACCGCCGGAGCGGGCTACGTACCCCTGGATCCGGGCTATCCGGCGGCGCTGCTGCGCCACATGGTGGCCGACTCGGGGCTGCGGACCCTGCTGCACACCGGTCTGCCGCCGGTGGACGTCACCGGTCTGGAAACGCTCGACCTCGCCTCCCCGGGCCCCGGTCCCCGCCCGGGCGAGCCAGTCACGGACGAGGAACGAAGGCGGCCGCTGCACGCCGATGACACCGCCTACGTCATCTACACATCGGGCTCCACCGGGACGCCCAAGGGCGTGGTGATCCCGCACGCCGGCATGGCGGCGCTGGCCGCGGCGCAGCGGCACTGGATCGGCCCCGGGCCCGGCGACCGGGTGCTCCAGTGGGCCTCGTTCAGCTTCGACGCCGGCTTCTGGGACCTGACGCTGGCCCTGCTGTCGGGAGCCACCCTGGTGCTCACCGACGACCGCGCGGTGCTGCCGGGCGAGGAACTGCGCCGCACGCTGATCGACCGGCGGATCAGCCATGCGGTGCTGCCTCCGGTCGCGCTCACCGCCACCGACCCGGACGGCGTCCTGCCCGGCGGGGTGGTGCTCTCCACCGGGGACTCCTGCACACAGGCGCTGGTGGCACGGTGGGCGCCCGGCCGGCGCATGTTCAACGGATACGGGCCCACCGAGATGACTGTCGGGGTGACCATGGCGGGTCCTGTACGGCCGGGCGAGCCGGTCAGCATCGGGGAGCCGTGGCCGGGCAACGAGGTCCGGGTGCTCGGCGCAGACCTCCAGCCCTGCCGGCCGGGCGAGGAGGGCGAGCTCTATCTGGTGGGTGAGGGCGAGGCCCTCGGATACCTCAACCGGCCCGCTCTGACGGCGGAGCGCTTCGTCGCGGACCCGTACGGCGTGCCCGGAAGCCGGATGTACCGGTCCGGCGACCTCGGGTACCTGGACAAGGACGGCCCGCTCTACTTCACCGGCCGGGCCGACCGCCAGGTCAAGCTGCGGGGCTTCCGGGTCGAACTGGGCGAGGTGGAGCAGGCGTTGGAGTCCTGCGACGGGGTCAGGCTCGGGGCGGTGGTAGTCACCGGTGAGGTGGACTCGGCGCGCCTGGCCGCCTTCGTGGTGCCCGGCGCGGACCCGGCCGACGACCTCGCGGAGGAACTGCGCCGACGGCTCTCCGAGCGGTTGCCGGGGCACATGGTGCCCGCCCGCGTCGAGGTGGTGGCGTCCCTGCCGATGACCAGCAACGGCAAGATCGACCGGCGTGTCCTGGAGCACCGGGCCGCCGCCTTCGCCGCGGCTTCGTCGTCGCCCGCCGCTGCCGGATCCGGCCGTGTGAGCGGCGCGACGGCGCCCGACGGGCCCGCCCGTGCCTTCGACAGGTCCGACCCGGTGGCCGCGCTGTGCGCACTGGCCGCCAGGGTGCTGGAGGTGCCCGCCATCGCGCCGGGTGACAACTTCTTCGACCGCGGCGGTCACTCGGTGCTGGCGGTGCGGCTTGCCAAGGCCGTACGGGACGACTGGGGGATGAACCTGCCGGTACGGGCCATCTTCGAACGGCCCACCATGGCGGAGCTGGGCGGCCTGCTGACCACGGACTGAACCGGCACGGTCCGCGCCCGTCCGCGCCCGTCCGCGCCGGTCCGGCGGCCCCTTCCCGGCGAGCGGTACCGGAAGGGGCCCGGCCCCGGCTCAGTCGAGCCGCAGGCGCAGGGCGCTGTGCCCGAACAGGAAGTTGGAGTAGACGCGCGGAGGTTCCTGCAGGATCTCGATCCGGCGCACCCGGCGGATCAGCGAGTCCAGAACGGCGGAGAGCTCCAGCCGGCCGAGAAAGGCCCCCAGACAGAAGTGGGGACCGTACCCGAGTGCGAGGTGCGGGTTGTGCTCCCTGCCGACGTCGAAGCGGCGGGGCTGCGCGAAGACGGCCGGGTCGTTGTTGGCCGAGATGTTCCACAGGGTGACGATGTCGCCCGCCGACACCTCGGCAGGGCCGATCCGCAGGTCGGCGGTGGCCGTGCGGGCGAAGTGCATGGCCGGGGTCACCCAGCGGAGCACCTCCTCCACCGCCGTCTTCACCGCCGCCTCGCCGGTGTGCAGCCGACGCCACTGCTCTTCGTGGGTGCCCAGCGCGTGCAGTGCGCCGATCGTGGTCACCCGGGTGGACTCGTCGCCCCCCAGAATCAGGCTGTAGCAGTTGAGGGCGAGATCGTCCTCCGTCATCGGCTCGCCCTCGACACGGGCGGCGGCGATCATGCTGATCACGTCCTCGCCGGGCCGACGGCGGCGCTCGCGGACCACGTCCACGAAGTAGGACAGGATCTCGTTGCGGGCCTCCAGCGCGGCGAAAGGGTCGTCCTCGGCACTGTCGGACGACAGCGCGCGCTTGTTCCAGTCGAGCAGCAGGGGCCGGTCGGAGGCGGGCAGTTCCAGCAGGTCGCACACGGTGTTGAGGGGCAGGTGCTCCGCGATGTCGCGCGCGGCATCGGCCTCGCCCGCACCGACCACGGCGGTCACCAGGGCGTCGGCCCGCTGCCGCACGGCGTCCGCCACGTCCCTGAGGACCCGTGGCGAGAAGGCACGCAGCATCACCTGGCGCAGCTCGCGGTGGCGGGGACGGTCCATCACCGCCAGCATCCGGCCGCCGGCCGAGTCGCCGCCACGCAGCAGGACGTCCAGCACCGTGCCCCGGGCCGAGCTCAGCCGGGCCGCGTCCTTGTAGCAGTCCTGGACGTCCTGGTGCCGGGCCACCGCCCAGAACCCGGGGCGGCCGCCCACCGGGGGATGCCAGCGCACCGGTTCGCTGCGGCGCATCCGGTCCCAGTACGTGTGCGGGTCGTGCTCGACGAAAGCGGCCGGGTCGGTGAGGTCGAGAGCCGCAGCGGAGGTGCCGTCGTACGGGCCGTCGAAGACGGCGGCGTTGCCGGAGGAGACCACCGGGAGACTCCTTTCGGTCCGGGCGCCGGGCCCGCGCGAGGGCGAACTGTCGCCTTGATCCTCACCTCTCGCGCCCGCGCCCGAGGCGGCGCTGAATGAATGATGAAGGATTCGGCGGCGGCTCCTGGCGTGCGTGCAATTCTCAAGTCCGAGGCGGCGAAGGGGAGGTCGGCCATGGGCTTGCGCCGTGGATCTGTGCGCACGGTGAGGAGCGCCCCGCGTCCCGGGCTCAGGCTTCTCGCGCTGCCGCACTCCGGCGGCCGCGCGGAGAGCTTCGCGGGCTGGCGGGCCTCGTTCCCCGCCGCATTCCCCGAAGCCGCGGTGGAGCTGTGCGCCGCGCAGTACCCCGGGCACGGCGACCGGCTGTCGGAGCCGCCGATGGAGGAGGTCGGCGCGATCGCCGAGGAGATCGTCGCCGACCTGACCCGGCTGCCGCCGGCGGACTTGCTGCTCTTCGGCCACAGCTTCGGCTCGGCCGTCGCCTGCGAGGTGGCCCGCCGCTGCCCCGGGGCCGGCATCGACGTCCTCCTGCTCGTCGCCTCCTCCGCCTGGGCTCCCGGAGACCCGGCCCGGCCCCCTCGCGACGACCACCTGCTGCCCGACGAGGAGCTCTGGGAGCGGCTGGTCGCCCTGGGGGGCATCGACCCCGGCATCGCGTCGGAGACCGAGATACGCGATCTGCTGCTCCCCGCGATGCGCGCGGACATCGGCGCGCACGAGCGCTACCTCGGCTGTCCTGACCCGGTTTCACTCAGCTGCGACGTGCACGCCTGCATGGCCCGGGGGGACCGCCTCGTACCGGCCCCGGCCGGCCACTACTGGAGCCGGCTCACCACGGGGAACGCGAGCATCGACATCAGACCCGGAGCCCACTTCCACGTCTTCGACGACCCCGCGCTCCTGCTCGCGGACCTGGCGCGGAGGGTTCCGGCCTACGCGAAGGGAGGTCGTACCGCGCATGAGTAGTTCTTGGGCAGGCCTGCGACTGGTCGTCACCGGCGGCGGCTCGGGCATCGGGGCCGCCGTGGTCGCCCGCGCGGCCGGGCTGGGCGCCGACGTCCTCGCGGTCGGCAGACGGGCCGACCGGCTGGCGGAGGTGACGGCGAAGGCGCGGGCCGACGGAGCCGGCACCGCCGTACCGTACGCCGTGGACGTCACGGCCCCCGACGCCGCCGTGCGGATCGCGGAGCGTGCCGGGGAAGTCCTCGGCGGCGTCGACGCGCTGGTCAACAACGCGGGGCACGCGGTCTTCGACCGCCTGGAGGACGCCGCCGAGGCGGACCTGCGGAGGATGGTCGACACCAACCTGGTGGCTCCCGCCCTGCTGATCCGGGCGCTGCTGCCCCTGCTGCGCAGCAGCCGGGGCAGCGTGGTCAACGTCTCCTCCGTCGGCGGCGTCCTGGCGATGCCGTCCCGGTCCTTCTACGGGGCCAGCAAGGCCGCACTGAACTCCCTGACCAGGTCACTGGCGGTGGAACTGGCGCCCGAGGTCCGGGTGAATGCGGTACTGCCCGGCCCCGTCGACACGGGCCTGTGGGACCTGGCGGCCGGCGGGGGCGCCGACGCCCTCCGCGAAGGAATCGTGGCCGGCACCCCCCTGGGCCGGTTCGGACTGGCCTCGGAGGTGGCGGCCTGGGTGTGCCACCTCGTGGACCCCGAGAACTCGTCCTGGGTCACCGGATCCCTGGTGTCCGTGGACGGCGGACGAGCAGCGTGAGCCACACCCCAGGAGCCCCTGGCCGGCCCGACCCGGCCGCTCCTGCCACCAGCGGAAAGGCATGAATCAGATGACGCAGACAGCTCCACCGTGGTTCGCCCGGGCCTCGGCGATCCCCTCGTCCTGGCTGTACGAGTCCTTCCGGATCGCCAACGAGCGCGAGCGGGAGCACCCCGGCCTGATCAAGCTGCACGTGGGTGAGCCCGCCTTCGCCCCGCCGGATTCCGTCGCCAAGGAATTCGCCGCCGCTGCCACGGACGGCCGGGCCCGTTATATCGACGTGCAGGGGCTCATGGAACTCCGTGAGCGTCTCGTGGACAAGCTCGACACCGTGAACCACATCGACACCGAGCCCTCCCGGCTCTTCGTCAGCCCCGGCTCGTGCCAGGGGCTGAGCGCACTGATGCGCTGCCTCGCCGACTCGGGGGCGGAGATCCTGATGCCGGAGATCCACTGGCCCGTGCACCTGCAACAGGCCCTGCTCGCCGGCTTCCGCCCGGTGTTCTACAAGCTCGACGAACACTTCGCGCCCGACCCCGGGTCGATCCGGCAGCTGGCCACCCCCGCGACGCGGGTGCTCCTGCTCAACACCCCGTCGAACCCCACCGGCGCGGTCGCCGGCCTCCCGCTGCAGCAGGCCCTCTACGAGATCGCCGACGAGCACGGCTGGCAGATCATCAGCGACGAGGCGTACGAGGACTTCGCCTTCTCCGGACCCCACCTGTCGATCGCCGCCCTGGAGCGCGACCGCCCCGCACCCGAGCGCCTCGTCAACAGCGTCTTCACCTTCTCCAAGGGACCGGCGATGACCGGCTACCGGCTCGGCTACGTCGCGGTCTCGCGGCCCGGGACCGCAGCCGCCATGCGAACGGTGCAGGAGTCCTGCATCATCGCGCCCTCCGCGCCCGTCCAGTACGCCGGGCTGGCCGCCCTGGACGCCTCGGGAGCGCTCGCCGGCAACCACGACTTCGTACGGGGAAACCGGGACGCCGCGCTGTCCTTGCTGGTCGACGAAGGGCTGCTGCCCGCACTGCCCGGTGGCGGCTGGTACGCCATGGCCGACATCTCCTCCACCGGCCTGACCGGCGAGGAGTTCAGCGCCGAACTGATGCTCCACCACGACGTCGTGGTCGTTCCCGGCAGCGGGTTCTCCGCGCGGCCCGAGTTCGCCCCGGACGGCTCGATGCGGCCGCTGAAGCCCGGCGGCGTCGCGTCCGGCCTGGTCCGGATCGCGTACTGCGTCGACCGCGAGCAACTCACCACCGGGGTGGAACGCCTGGTCGGCCTGGTCCGGGAGAAGAGGGGACAGTGATGCCGACAGACGTGACCTATGCCGCCTACCTGAAACTTGACGACCTGCTCAAACTCCAGGAACCGCGCACACCCGAGGACGACGCGGACCTCACCACGGTGCTCTCCGAACAGTTCTTCATCGTCAGCCACCAGACCTGCGAACTGTGGCTGAAGCAGATCCTCGGCGACCTCGCCGCCGTGGAAGGCAACTTCCTGACGATGACCACCGCGGACATGGAGCGGTCGGTCGACCTCCTCTACCGGGCCGGCGAGCTGCTGCGCCTGCTGCACGAGCAGCTCATGGCGCTCGAACGGCTACCGCTGGAGGACTTCGCCCAGTTCCGGCGGTATCTCGGCACGGCCAGCGGCGCCCAGTCCAGCCAGTCCCACGAACTGGAGCGGGTGCTGGGCAGCGGCCGCCGCTCGGGATCTCTGTTCCTGGCCTTCCGCGCCGGGCTGGAGCGCATCGGAGCCGACCTTGAGGAGATCGTCGGAGCGGGCGTCGAGGCGGGCTCGTTCCACCGGGTCGTCGAGGCGATGCTCAGGGTCGGCAACGGCTACTTCCAGTGGAAGATCGGGCACGTGGCCCTGGTGATGAAGATGCTCGGGGAGCAGAGGGGCACCGCCGGCACCTCGGGGACGGCACATCTCATGGACCGCGCCACGATGCCGTTCACCGAACTTCACGAACTGCGCGGCAAGGTGCACGAGCGCCGGAGCCGGCAGGCAGGCTGACCGCCGCGGGAGCGGAGTCCGGCCCGCGCACGGCCCGCGCACGCGGAACAGTCCGCCCGCGACGCGCACGCGAAGTGCCCGGCCCCTTTTCGCACGGGCCGGACACTTCGCGTTCCGGGGCCGGCTGTTTCAGGCGGCGGCCTCCAGCATGTAGCCCCGGCCCCACACGGTGCGCAGGCTCAGGCGGACGCCGTCCAGCCGCTGGCGCAGCCGCATGATGTGCAGGTCCACAGCGTTGCTGGTGACCGCCTCGTTGGTGATGTGGCTCAGGGCCTCCTTCAGCGTGTCCCGGCGGACGAGATGGCCGAAGTCGGCCAGGAAACATCGCATCATCTCGCTCTGCGCCTCGGACATCGGCACGGACTGCCCGCCGTAGTAGAGCACCCCGGTCGGATCCAGCGCGGGCATGAAGTCGGTTCCGGTGCGCAGCTGCAGGGTGTGGACGCGAGCCGCCAGGTCGAGACGGGCCACCGGCGGACGCACCCAGTCCTCGGTGGGTGAGATGTCGTCCGGCGGCGGCGTCCGGCCCTCCAGGACCAGCAGACACGGCAGCCCCGCCTCGCGCAGCTGGTCCCGCTCGTGGCTCTGTACCGGCCAGCGGAGAAATGTGACTTCTTGCTTGTGGACGAACGTGGCCATAGTCGTGCCCCCGTTTCCCGTGACAAGTGGAAGCTGGTGTTCGGGGGCCGGTGGCATCGTCGGGCCTGCGCGCGCCCGTCCGGCCGCCGCCGGGGGTCAGCCGACGGAGCTGCCGGAGCTGGTCCGGGACGCGAACGGGACGTTCTGCTGCTGCCTGGCTTCGATGACAGTTCCCACGTGTCACCGCCCCCGTGATTCCGATCCTGCCGGGTCCCGATTCCAGGTCGGTTCCGGGTGGGTTCCGCTACGACGGGGGCTCGATTCCGGCTTGTGCCGACAGCTCCGGCCTGTGCCGCGCGTCGGTCCGCGGCAGGGCGCCGGTCCGCGAGGGCGCCGAAAGAAGCACGACATGGTCGCGTGCGACCGCCCGGTGATCGGCAAGAGACCTCATACGGGGGTCGGCATACGGGGTCGGCCATCCGGAATCTCTGACCAAGGTCATGATCAGGAGCACGCGATGAAGAACGAGAACAGCACACCACGCCGACGGGCCGCCGTCGTCGGCGCCGGCATCACCGGACCTCTGCTGTCCCTGTGCCTGGCGAGGCTGGGATTCGAGGTGGACCTGTACGAGGCCTATGTGCGCCGTACTCAGGACATCGGCTCGTTCCTCAACCTCGCCCCGAACGGGCGCGCGGTGCTGGAGCGCCTGGGCCTGGCCGACCGGATCCTCGGACAGGGCACTGTTGCGGGCTCCATCAGCTTCGCCAATCACAAGGGCCGGGAACTCGTGCAGAACCCGGAGCGCACCACCAACATCATGCGCGGCGAGCTCAGCGGCGCCGTGCGCGAGGCGGCGAGCGACGCCGGGGTGAAACTGCACACCGCCAAGCGCCTCGTCGCACTGGACGCGACCGACGACGGCCGCTGGCGGATCGGATTCGAGGACGGCACGCAGACCGATGCCGACATCGTGCTCGGCTGCGACGGCGTGCACTCCGCCACGCGCCGGCTGCTGCTCCCCGATGCGCCGGGGCCCGCCTACACCGAGGTGGTCGGCTCCGGGGGCAGATCGGAGATCGGCGCCGAGGAGCTCCCCGTGGACGGGCGCTTCCACATGGTCTTCGGCCTGCGTGGCTTTTTCGGCTACCAGGTGATGTCGCCCGGTGTCGTGTGGTGGTTCGAGAACCACCAGGAGACCCGCGAACGCAGCTTCGCCGAGCTGGCCGAGGTCGACAATGCGCAGTGGGTGGCTCTGCTGGCCGAACGGCACCGCCCCGACCCTGCGGTGATCCGACGCATCCTGACCGCCTCCGCCGGACCGGTCGGCCGGTGGCCGGTCTACGAGGTGCCGCCCCTGGAGACCTGGCACCGGGGGAGCGCCGCGGTGCTGGGGGACGCCGCGCACGCGGTGGCCCCGCACCTGGGGGCGGGCGCTGCGCTCGGTATGGAGGACGCCTACGAACTCGCCCTGGCACTGCACGAACACCCCACCGCGCCCCAGGCGTTCACCGCGTTTGAGCAGTCCCGGCGGGACCGGGTCGCCGCGCTGGCGAAGCAGGCCCGGCAGACGGGTGCGGTGATGACCCCCGACCGGTGGATCACCCGGGTGATACGTGACCTGATGCTGCCGATGGCCATCAAGCAGGGGGTGCGCAAGGGCACCGAGGCTTATTCCTACCGGCCTTCGCCGTGGCCCGTGCGGGCCGACTGAGACGCACGCGGGCACAACAAGACCTCAGGGCCCTCCTGCTACCGCCTCGGGGATCGGCAGCCACATCACGCAGCCCTGCCAGTCGGCGGACACGCTTCCATGGCGCAGAACACGTCGATCAGCGACCATCCGGTGCCGCCCGGACCGATGACAGCACCCCCGGATCATCAACGACGGGGCAAGGAGTCATACCGGCCCCGGAGGCCACGAGCCGACTTCGGGCTCCGCTCGGAAGGTGATGGGCGACCTCGACGGACGGTGCGGGAGGCCCCGAGGAGCCGCCGGCGGTCGCCGCCCACCCGACCGGTGTATCAGCGCAACTCGCCGGTGACGATCCACAGGTGACCGAACGGGTCGCGGATGCGTCCCTCCCGTTTGCCGTACGGGCGGTTCTCCACCGGTACGACCACGGTGCCGCCTCCGGCGGCCATCCGCTCGGCGACGGCGTCCTGGTCGGTGAACTCCGCCTCCAGCAGGACCGGGGAGCCGCCGACGTCGTCGGGCGAGAGCCAGCCCCACTCAGGCACCGCCGGGGACAGGGAGAGCGGGGAACCGCCGACCTGCAGGACGACGACCATAACGCGGCCCCCGTCGTCCTGGGCGCGGAAGACCTCCTCCGCACCCATGGCCTTCTGGTAGTAGGTCGCGGCGGTGTCGGGGTCCGGGACGATCAATCGTGGCGTCAGACTCATGAGTTGACTCTATTCCTTCTCGCGGCGGCCCGCAGGGGTGATTCGACCAGTTCGAGCCATGTGCCGCGGCGCCCTCTCTGCCGAGTCTTCAGGCGGGGCATGGTCTTGCACACTCCTTTCGAAGGCGGTGAATGGCTGCTCCACCACGACGTCGCGACGCTGCGGTTGCTCCACCACGACGCTGCGGCTGCGCCCGCTGCTCGATATGCCGGCCTTCGGGTCGGCTGTCGCCGGGCGCTGTTGCCGGCCCGCCCTGCTGTGGTGTCCGTTCGGCTTGGCCCGCCCCGCCGGTGGGTAGTTGCCGGCAGGCGGCGGGTCTCGGCCGGGGTGGGGTTTGCGAGGCCGGGTGTGTCGCGTTTGGCCCCTCTGTGTGTGGTGGCCTTGTGCTCGGCCCTCGCCCCCCTGTGCTCTGCCGCCGCGGACCTGTGGTGTCTGGAGGAGGATGCCGAGGTCGAGTGGGTGATGTGTGGCTGGCGGTGAGCGGGGAGAGCGTAGCGGGCTGCTGGGCGCAGCGGAGCAGCAGGGCGGTTGAAGCGGGTTCCTTGGGCTTGAGGGTGTCGTACGTGCGGCAGATGTCGGGGTGGTGGCCCGGCCGGGGCCACAGGCACCCTACGGCCGTGGCATCCCCACCACACGTCGGTGATCGATGAACCCACGAGGGCGGGCTGTCGCACGGGCTTCAGTCAAGAGCGAGAACCGGTTTTCAGAGGTGTGTGTCAAATGCCTTCCAGAACACGGTCAAGTGCTGCCCGGCCCGCGGGGCCCCAGTGGGGTTTGCCGCCGGGAAGGCCCCGGTCTCCGTTGTGGCCCATGAGTATCAGGAAGAGGCTTTTCATAGCGGCCAGTCCGCGTGCACGCCGGATCGCTGCCTGGTCCGCGTGCGCGTACGTGTCGAAGAACCGTGAGGCGGTGCCTGCGGGCAGCAGTACCCACGCGGCGGCGAGGTCCCACGCCGGATCGCCGGCGGACAGGTCACCGAAGTCGACGATGCCCGAGAGCGTTCCGTGCGAGACGACGACGTTCGCGGGATGGAGATCGCCGTGCACCCACACGGGCGGGCCCTCCCACGCATCGGCCGTAACGGCGTCGTCCCAGACGGCGCGGACATCGGCAGCGATGTCGCCGGGGACAGCGGCCTGGAAGAAGCTTTCGAAGCCGTCCGTGCAGTTCCTGGGATGGGTACCGCGGTCCGTAGCGGCCGGCGCCTCGGCGGGCGCCTGAACATGGAGTGCCCGCAGGAAGCCCGCCAGCGTGTCGGCCGCGTGGGTGCCGCGGCTGATGGAGCTGTGGTCCAGCGGCTCGCCGGGAACCCATGTCATCACGGTCCAGTGCTTGGGAAAGCGCTTGGACGGTTCGCCGGACCGCACCGGGGTCGGTACCGGGAGCGGCAGACGCGGGGCCAGTACCGGTAGCCACCGCCGTTCCTTGAACTGGAGCTGCGGGGTGGGGTCCATGCGCTGCATGCGCACAGCCAACTCGTCCCCGAGGCGCCACATCTGGTTGCCCCAGCCGCCCGCTACCTCACGGATGGCCAGCCCTGCAAGATCTGGATGCTGCTCCTGCAGCAGGTCGCGGACCAGGTCTGCGGTGATCTCGATCTCGGTGTCGGTCATACGAAGCCACAGTACTGAGGCGGCAGGCGAGCGGGCTCTGGCTCTCCGGAACATCTCGCTGTGATTCCTCTGGCGTCACTGATTCGGTTCCGGAGATCGGTGAGCTGACAGGCCGGACCGCTCGGTGAGGCAGCTTCTAGGAGAGGCCCGCGGAATAGATCCATCCGGTCATGCCCTTGCCGTTCACCACATCGTCGACCTGGCCGTAGTACCAGCGGTGGCCGGCGGAGTTCTTGGTGCTGCAGGTCATGTCGAAGGTCTGGCTGCGCTGGAGAGTGCCCTTCGCCGAGTAACCGGCCCCCGGACCGCTGTGGATCGTCGCTCCCACGATGTCCATGGCATGCATCTTCCTAGCTGCGCCGGGCCCGTGCCGAGAGGGTCGGCCGCCAGGCGGAGCCGTCGTGTCGTGTTGACGGCACCACATGACCAGCAGCCCCTCCTCACCAGGTAACTCGTAGTGTCGTCGATACCTGACCTCGTCCGGTACGGGTGGCCCCGCTCCACACCTGGCCACAGGACCCTCTCCCACGGGTTTGTAGGCCTCCAAGCACAGAGAAACCCTGCCCCGTACAGGGGTAGAAGTGGCGCAGCCACAGGCGCACAGCCGTGCGCAGGCTGGTCGTGCGTGAGGGCCCGGGGCCTTGATGGTCCGGGGCCCTCGTTCACGAGGCCGTCGTCGGTGGCCGTCGTGCGTGACACATGCTCATTTCACCTGGGGGTGAGATGAGCGGAAGTGGTAGCGGAAGTTGTTCTCTGGGTCAGGTGAAGGGCCAGGGGCTTTGGGAGAGCCAGGTGGCCGAGCCGATGCCGGAGATGCAAGCCGCTGTCCAGGCTGCCCAGCGGCGGGTGGAGAGTTCCTCGAGCGCCTTTGCGGTCTCCGAGCCGAGCAGTACCCCGAACATGAGGGTGAGGAAGAGGTCTCCCCACCCGATGGCGGGTCGCCCGATGATGAGCCATCCTGCCGCGCAGGCGATCATGCATGCGGCCATGTAGGCCCAGGGTGTCGTGGTGGTTCTGGCTGTTGCGTAGGTCCGCTTGCGGTGCAGCAGGATCACGATGATCTGCGCGACGGCGGTTGCTATGGCGATCACTGGTGTTCTACCAATCAGAACTTGCAGGCCTTTTTGACGGCGGGGATTCCGAGCAGGGCGGCCACTGCCTTGCGGTGGGCGGAGGTCAGCTTGCGTCGCTTGGCGTAGGTCTGGATGAGCTTTGCGGCCTTCTTGACACCGATCTTCTTGATCAGCTTGACGGCTGTGATGACGCGCTTGGAGCTTCCGGCCGGCGTGAAGGTGAAGATGAACCCGGCAACAGCCGCGGAGCACTTGATGATCTTCTTGGTTGTCGACCACCACGAGGGGTCGATCACGAGGGGGAAGGCGCTCTTGGCGTCGAACTCGACGTGCTGCACCAGCTTGTTGCCGACAACCTTGTAGCTGGTGGGGATGTCGTTGCCCTTGGCGTCCTTGGCCCAGGGGGCGTCGAAGAACCCGGCGGCGTCCGTGGTGGGAGCCTTCTCGGCGTCCTGGTCGCCCGGGGCGTAGAGCGAGACGGATCCGTCGTCGTGGGTGACGGCGGACATCCCGGAGGGGATGGTGAAGCCGGTTTCGTAGTCGTGTGGGGCGCTGCTGTTCTTGAGGATGTTCAGGGTGCGGGAGGCGCCGTCGGCGGTGGGCTGGACCACGGTGTCCACGGGGCCGGAAGAGGTGTAGACGACGTTTCCGCCGACCTGGGTGCCCTTGGTGCTGGCCGCGGGGATGGTCAGCTTGTTGGGCATCAGTTCGTTCTGGACGTTGATGGCGTTGTTCTGGCCGTCCCAGGGAACGGAGACCACGTTCTCCTCGGTCACCGCGATGGAGGCGTAGGTGGAGTCCGAGGACGTTGCCGCGGTGATGTCGGCGGCGTCGGAATAGGTGTTCGCAAGCCCCAGCGTGTTCTCGGCGGCCGTCGGCTTCCACGAAGTGTCCACGGTGAAGCGCACCGGGTCCGACCATCCGTTGGCGTAGTGGGTGCCGTCGTAGCTGGTGGTGCGGAAGCTGTAGGTCTTGCCCGTGGTCAGCTTGCCGGCGGGGACTGTCACCTGCGAGGTGCTGTTGGCGGGAGCAGGAGCGGCGTTGAACATCACCACGACCTTGCCCGTGGCCGTGTCCGTGATCTCGTAGGTGCCGGTGACCTCGTCCTCGCCGTTGGGGTCGACGGTCGAGTATCGAAGGACCGGCGTGGTGGTGTTCACCTTGAAGATGCCGCCGCTGGAGATGAACGGGGCACCCGCCTGCAGGTTGGCGCCGTTGAGGGGACGGTAGTTGTATGTCACCTCCAGCGTCGGGATCTGGTCCTGGTTGGTGGCGTTGGCCGAGTAGAACCGCTTCCAGGCGTACGTGTCGGACTCATCAGCGGCCTTGAGCGCGACGGAACCGGTCTCGGCTTTGGCCGAGGCCCACGTCTGAGCCAGCCTGGTGATGTCGGCGGTGGCCCATCCGGCGTTGTTGCAGGTTGCTGACTTGGTGTCCGTGGAGGTGGCGATCCTTTCCAGGAGCTGCGGCTGCTTGGTCCAGCGAGTGTTCTTGTCCGCTGCTCCGGAGGCCCACACTTCCCAGCCGCGCTTCTCGCACGACCAGGAGTGGTAGTTCCACAGCTTCAGGGACGCCTTGGAGACCAGGGCATCGGAGAAGTTTTCCGTGCGGAAGGTGAGGAACGACCGGGCGACGCGCTTCGTGCTGCCGTCGTAGTCACCTGGCCAGCCGACCTTCAGATCGGTGTTCGCGGACTGGTCCGTTGTGTCACCACCCTGCACGAACGTGTCGAAGAGGACATCGAGTGCGTCCGTCGCGGGATCGATGGTGACGGGGTACTGGGTTGCCGTGTCGGTCAGCCACTGCGTGTCGGGTCGCAGCGTGAGCTGTGCGACGTTCCCGGACTGGGTGACCTCCATGGCTACCTTGCGCCGGTTGGTGTGTTCACCGGAGCGGTGATCGACCTGCGCGTCCCACATGGTCGGGGCAGGCATGACGGCAATGGTCTGCCCTGAATCGCCCACGAAGTCGATGCCGCCGCCGGCGTTGGCTATCGCATTCATGCCGTCGGGCAGAACGATCGGAAGCGAGAGGGGGGCGCCGTCCCGCGGCGCCTGGCGCAGTTTCAGGTACTGCTCGAAGCCGGTGCGGGTCGCTTCGACGATCAGGTCACCGCCGGGAATGACGTTCGCATAGGTCGCGGTGTTTCCCGACAGCTCGGGAGCGGGCAGCCCGCCCTTCCACTGCACCGCGATACGCGATGCGCCACTGCCCAACGAGACCAAATCCCGTGCCGAATCCTGCGGGGTCGCCGCCGCGGCCTTCAGCGAGCGCGACAGGGAACCCCCCTTGCCCGCGAGCCTGAGACCTTCCGGGTGTGCCTTGGCGACCACATCGCCATCGGACTCCCGCCGCAGGTCGACATCCACGTCCACCCAGCGACCGTCCCGGATCATCCGGATGGGCCCCGCAGCGGTCTGACGCGTCAGGGTCCCATCCGGATTGGCGTAGACGGTGTCGGTCTCCGTCCGCATCTGCAGGACCTCTACTTGCCGGTCCTGCACCTTCGCGGACGTCATCGCCGCTTCGACGCTCTCCGCCTCCGAAATCGGATGGGCCTGCAGTGCCTCCATTGACTCCGCGAGAGCGGAGAGAGCTTCCTCGGCTCTCGCGCTGGCCGACTCGTCCGCCGCAGGCTGCCCCGCCGCCACGGCGACGTTCGGCGTGGCCAGCAAGACTGCTCCGGCGGTCAGCATCGCGATGCCGCTGGCACGCAATGTGTTCTTCATCGTGGTTCTCCCCAAGAGCGCGCCACGTCGCCTTCGGACGTGCCCCCCGGCGACAGCGCGCTTGATCGTTAGCGGCGAAATATAACCACGCTTGACATAATCTTGGCGAATCCTTCACCCAAAAATCACTTCTGGACTATTGATTAATAGAGGCCCAACGTCTGCAACTACGCGTTCTGGAAAGCTGGTTCAATCTCGGCCCAGTGTTCCGCCACTAGATCCCAGCCCCGGGCACGGTCTCTGCCCGACATGGGTGAGGGGTACGCAACCTGCGGACCGCGCCACGCCCGCCCCCGCCGACGCAGTGGCTCGATGACCTTCATGCCCTATGCATCACACCCGGACGGGCCTCGGCTTGGCTTCCGGCGCGGTACCGGTCCGTACGGGGCCCTTTGAGGCGAGCTGTCGATGGGGAGATATGACCGGTCAATCGCACGCCGGCTTACCGCCCTGCGAAGCCGCGCCCGGCGACGAGACGGTCTGGTTCCGCGACGCCGGACCCCGACGTCGAGCGGGCGGCTACGCCTGGGACGCCGTCACAGCCGCACTCGGGAACCATCCGCACTTCATCCGCGCCGCCCTCGAACAGCCCTCCTTCGGGCCGCTCAACATCGACACCAGCACCGCGCTCACCCGCACCGGCAACGCGTACATCCTCACGCTGACCGCCCGCCACCGCCCCGTCGACGACCAGGAGCACACCGCCCCGGGCCGCCCCGCGCCCGGCCGTCGCCTGATGCCCACCGGCCCCGTGGCCGCCCGCATCGTTATCCGGGGTTCGCGGGTGTTGCTACAGGTCAACGTAGCTGTGTGAGGGACGTTAGGCACGGTTCTGTTGGCCGGATCCTTCGACTGTGGCCAGCGGCGAGATGTGCTGGCGGCCGAGTTCACGAACAGGAGCGGCCCTGCCGACGCCGTTGCGCCAGGCAGGGCCAGCCTCCGTCAGACGCCGATCAGGTGCCTGATGGTCGGATCGATCACAGCGCTATCGCCAGCGCAATGAACTGTCCGACAGGACCGATGTCGTGAGGGTTGGAAAGTCCCGGCATCGGACCCGGTCAAACCGCACCTCCGGATTCGAGATGGATCGGACGACGGTGGTGGGGAACGTCGCAGGCCGTCGCCATCTGCCAGTCCCGCCTTTGGATCCGGGCCGGATTGTCCAACTCGTCGATGTCCAGCACCTGGTGTGATCACGGCGGTCGAGTCGTCTGGGATAGGCCCGTTCACCGGGCTGAGCCCGCGTCAGTTCGGGAAGCCGGTGACGGTCTTGCGGCGTGAGGGCGCGGATGCGGCCCTCCGGGGCCGGCCGCGGGGTCTGTCGCTGGAAGACCGGGCTCTGCTGGTCGCGGTCTACTGGCGCACGAACCTGACCATGCGGCAACTGGCCCTGCTGTTTGGGTGTCCAAGTCGGCAGCGGGCCGGATCATCGAGCACCTCGGTCTCTTGCTCGCCCTCCAGCCTCGCAAGCGGTTCGCGAGGGGCACCGTCCTGGTCGTGGACGGCACCTTGGTGCCCACCCGCGACCACGCTGTCGCCGAGCAGTCGAAAAACTACCGGTACTCCACCAATCACCAGGTCGTCATCGACGCCGGCACCTGCCTTGTCGTGGTGGTTGGCCGGCCCCTGCCCGGCAACCGAAACGACTGCAAGGCGTGGGAGGAGTCCGGTGCAAAGACTGCCGTCGGCACGACGATGACGATTGCCGACGGTGGATATCCGGGCACCGGACTCGTCATATCCCATAGGCGCCGCACGGGCGAGGAGTCACCTGACTGGAAGCAGGTCCACAACAAGCCCCACAAGCAGGTCCACGCTCGTGTTGAACACGCATTCGATCGAATGAAGACCTGGAAGGTCCTCCGCGACTGCCGCCTCAAAGGCGACGGCGTCCACCACGCCGTGCTCGGCATCGCCCGCCTGCACAATCTGGCCTTTGCCGGATAGACCACCCGGCTGCACAGCAGCCCACCATGCCGGAATCTGCTCAGAGAGCACTTACGGGACAACGCTTAGCCCGGGCCGGTCTGTTGGAGCCGGGTGATGGCTTGCTTTCGGTCAACTCTCGGACCCGTTGCGGCACGGTATGGGCCCGTCACCCCGAGAGTGACGGGCCCGCTGGTTCGGGAGTGCGATGGGGTCAGCGCCGGGCACTGACCCAGAGGATGAGCACGGTCACCAGCCCGCTTCCTGCCTGGTAGGCCGCGCCGTGCAAGGCCTCGAATCCGAGGTAGAGAGGCCGGCCCCGATTAGCACTCAGAGAACGGCGCAGATGACGACGGGTGCGCCTGGTCCACGATTCCGGCCAGGGGTGCGCCGGCCCCGGCCCTCCGCGTTACTCTTCATTCGGTGCCCTTTCTGGCTGCTCGCTTGGACTCGCACCGTGCAGGGGGCTCGTCTCGACTCGTCTGGCCTAGGAACCAGAGTTGAGACAGAGCTCCCTTTGCGTTGAGACCAGCCTAACGGCGTTCTGCGCCCTTGATTTTGGGGTGGCGTGAAATTTGTCCGTGCACGAGAGCGACGGACATTTGGGGCACCACGGGTCCAGTCCCGATTCAAGTGCATCCCCTCCCGGCGGCAGTCCTGAGGCAATCGAGAACCGCCAGTGGGCTACGCGGCCTGGCCGGAAGTTGCAGGTATCGAAGGCGCAGCCTTGTCCTTTGACCGATTCCTATGGCCGCTCGGACGCCCCAGATACGCGTCAGACGGGCCTGGTCCTGGCAACTTCCGCCCCCTGCACCCCGGCTGTGCGGCGTCCCATCGGTTCTCCCCGCATAAGGAATTGTCTGGGAATCGCCATCGCCCTACGTCAGCTGAGGCCAGATTTCGTGTCCTCGGTCAGGGTGAACCGCTTCCACAGGCACGCGATGGTGCTGCAAATAAGGGCGGCAACGGCGCGCTGTACGGATGCAGCGATTCACCACCGCTTTACACCGGTACGTCGATCGTGGGACGGGCTAGTCTCGCCGTTTCAGTTGGATTGCTGGGCGGCTGAGCGAGGTTGTTTGAGGCTGGGTCGGGTGGTGAGCATGGTCAGGGCCCGACGCGGGGTCGGTTTCTCCGAGATCCTTGGGGCGAGGTGGGCGGCGGCGGGTCAGCTGGCGGGGCGGGGTAGTGCGGCCAGTCGGTGGAATGGGGCCGTGAGTTCATGTCTCCAGGGCCAGGTCGCCGAAGATGCTCCATACCTCGTTCGCTGAGAACGAGGAGCAACTGCGATCACGCGGAGTCACGGGTGACATCCAACGATCACCTGATGACGGTCGGCCCAAGACCAGCGCATGGATGACGGTGGAGACCGACGGCGATGTCGCCATGCTCATCGTCTGGGACAGGGGCGAAGCTCAGTTGGAGTGCGGTGACTGGGCCAGTAGCCAGATCCGGCAAGAACATCGCGATCTCCGCACCCCGGACCAACTCCTCGGCGCCATCGGGGCCCGTCTCGAATGGGCCCACGCGAAGAGCGGACGACGGGCACCCCGCAACCTGTTCCCTCTGACCGGCAAAGCCGTTCGCGAGGAAAGGCCACGCGATTTGAGACACAAGCGCGTGGACATGGCCTGAGACAGCCATGAACCCGATGGTCAGCGAGGCTCTATATGGCATGGGCGGCGAGATCCTGCACCCGCAGCAGGGGACCGGCGGGCAGGCCGTCCGTAGCTTCATCCTCACCCAGGGGATCCGCCCACGCACCCCCTGGAATTCGGCACGCCGCTCTCCCGCACCTGGCACGGGAGGCGAGCGGCTGAGACCGGCAGGTGTGCGTCGGGGGCGAAGTGCGAGGCGGTGTGGTCCGGGGGAGGGTGGGAAGCCGGTAAGGCATCGTCCCGGATATGAGGAGGAAGGTCATGGGGGCAAGCTGGACACGATGGGCGGGTGCGGCCACCGTCGCCTACGGTGTGGGCACCATGGTGCGACCGGTCTGGCTCGCACGGCCGTGTCAGCTGACCGGGCGGGGCGGATCCGTGCCGGCGCCGACGGCGTTGCTGGTCCGAGCCATGGGGGCGCGGGACGCCGCGATCGGCACCGCCATGATGGTCGCCAAGAACACTTCCGCGAGGCGCACGGCGACCGTGTGCCGGGTGGTGGCGGACCTCTCCGACGCGGTGCTCTTCGGCACTCAGCTTCCCGATCCCGCTGCCCGCCGCAAGGCCGCTGCGGCCGCCGGAGCGTGGGCTGCGTTGTGCACGGCGGCCGCGGCGGCGGACGGCTTGCTGTAATACCGGTCATGCTCGCTCATCCTGGGCGCGACAGGACTCACCGACCGCGCTCGGCGGTCGGTGTCCGTCACGCTCCGATGTACTTCGTGGCCACCCACCCGCGCTTGTTCGTGTCGGCGATCCGTACGTACTGCCAGTGGTGGCCGTGGGTGTCCCAGAGGTAGACCTTCTTGCCCTTGGGGATCTGCCCCAGGGCTGTGCACCCGGTCGAGGGCCCCGTGCACACTCCTCGTGGCACTCTTGCACTGCTCACGGTTTCGGAGCCGGCCGCCGGCGGTGCGGGTCACGGCCGGCGGCTCCGGTATGGCCGTAACGGCCGGTGCCTGGCCCGCTTCGTCCATGTCCAGCACTGCGTGGGGGGCGGCCTGTTCCGTAGGAGCTTGACCCGCCTCAACTTGGCGTTCGACCGTCACCCGCCCAGCTTCACCGCCACACGCCCCGCCTCGCCGCCGACCGCGATCTCCACGACCGTGCTGCGCGGAACAGGCCACTCTTCCCTCTCCGCCTGCTGGGCCAGGGCGGCCAGACCCCGCTGGAACGCCGCCCGAGCCAGTCCTCCTGCTTCCGGCCTTTCCCGGACCCTCGACTACGTCGGTCAACGCCGCAAGCGAGCCCCGCCGGGGCCAGTGGCAGCCAAGGAGAAGGGCACCCGCACACCCAGCCCGGTCAGCTGCTTCCGCTGCTCGGGCAGCAGCTGCGCCAGGCGCCCGGTTCCTGCCGCCACTGCCACGTGCCGGTTCGTCACCCTCGAAGACGACACGCCCGGCACGGTGCATGGCAGGACGCCGTCAGCGTCGACCAGATCGGCGAGCACCGGTAGGGGCGCTGCCAGTCGAGCAGCCACGGACAGTTCCAGTCCGGGACCATCACGTCGTCCTCACCCCGCCTGGCGCCCCGCCGTGGCGCGAGGTGCCCGGTGACCTGCCGGTGGCCTGCCGGTAGACCCGAAAGACGGCAGGACTTGTTCTCCCATGCCTCCTCGCCCGGCTCCCAGATCAGTCCCGGCCTCAGGCACGTCCAGCACGCCTTGTATCGCTCTTCCAGCTCACCGGCTCGTAGGGCCTTGCGCTGCTGGTGCACTCATCACCCACAGAGAAGTCCTTCACGACGCCGACCTCGGTCTCGGTGCCGTACGGGACGGCGTACCAGGCAGGTGATCTCGTGTTCGCCCCTCCAGCGGGGCAGGGCCTGGTAGCTGGCCTCGGGGAACATCGGTACAGCGGTTGGCGCTGAGAACGATCATGGTCAGTTAGCACACTGGCTGGGGCTCTGTTGGGGTTCGTGGAAAGAGCGCCGGGCGGGTGCCGGGGCTGGCTACGGTCCGTCCGTGCCGGTGGGGTTTCTGACTGATGAGCAGGCCGAGGCGTACGGGAAGTTTACCGAGGAGCCGACCCGCCCCGAGCTGGAGCGGTTCTTCTTCCTGGACGACGTCGACCGCGATCTGATCGCCCGGCGGCGCTCCGCGCACCACCAGCTCGGCTTCGCACTCCAGATGTGCACGGTGCGTTACATCGGCCGCCTCCTCCCGGACGACCCGTTGGATGCGCCGTGGCCGGTGGTCGAGTACCTGGCCGCGCAGCTCGGTGTCGAGGACCCGTCGGTGGTGAAGCGGTACACCGAGCGGCCGAAGACGGCGTACGAGCACGCGTGGGAGATCAGGGACGCCTACGCGTACCACGAGTACGACGATGCGGAGTGGTCGAGGCGGTTCCGTACCTTCCTGCAGGGGCGGGCGTGGACGCACGCCGAGGGTCCGAAGGCGTTGTTCGATCACGTGGTGGGCTGGCTGCGCCGCAACCGGGTCCTGCTGCCCGGGGTGAGCGTGCTGGCCCGGCAGGTGTCGGAGGTGCGGAAGGTCGCGGACAGGCGGCTGCACGACACGGTCGCGGGCGCCGCCCGCCGCGCGGACCCGGCGCTGCCCGGGGGATCTGGTGGCGACGCTGAAGACGCCGGAGGGTTCCCGGCTCTCGGAGCTGGAGCGGTTGCGCCGGCCGCCGACGCGGACGAGGGGGACGGCGTTCGCCCGCGTGCTGGAGCGGGCGGACGAGATCGGCGCGTACCGGCTCGGCAGGTTGAGGCTGTCGCAGATCCCGCCGAACCGGATGGCGGTGCTGGCCCGGTACGCGCTGGGGTCGAAGGCGCCACTGCTGGAACGGGCTCAGGAGCCGCAGCGCACGGCGATGCTCACCGCGGTGATACGGCACCTGGAGGCGAAGGCGATCGATGAAGCCCTGGACCTGTTCCAGGTCCTGATGGCAACGAGGCTGCTGAATACCGCGCAGCGGAAGACGGAGAAGGAGCGGCTGTCGACGCTGCCGCAGCTGGAGAAGGCGTCACGCGTGCTCGCGCGGGCGGCGAAGGTGCTGTTCGAGGAGCTGGAGCTGGTCGAGGAGCAGGAGACGGACCTGGACGTGGCGGCGCTGCGGCTTCGAGGGCAAGCTCCTGGGCGGACGGCTCTGCGAACGCTGCACCCTCACCGACCGCCTCACCGCGCTCCTGAACGACGGAGACAGCCGCATCAGACCCACGCTAGTTCCGCTGTTCGACCTACTGGTGGCGATGGACAAGCCCAGAAGCGGCCTGGCCTGGCTGGAGATGCGCCGCGACCAGCCGGGCAGCGCATCGCGGCTACTGCGGCGGCCCGGCCTCGGCGAGATCCCGCTGACCCACGGCGCCTTCCACGGGCTCCAGCCCTGGCGGGCCGCCGCTCACCTGGAAGAACTCCTGATGACATGCGGAGCCCTGCCCGCGGTCGACAAGTACCTCTGCTCCTTCCAGCGCTGGCTTCCCGGCCACCTGACCGGCATCGCCGACGCACAGTCAGGCATTCCGCACTTGGAGGCTGATCATGACCATCGCCCCGCACCAACGGCTGCCCGAGCACGCCAAGACGATCCGACTCCTCGCGACCCGGCACGCCCCCCCGGCTGCGGACCCGCGCCGAGAGGAGCCACACCACGCCCAGCATCCGCCGGTTCGCTGCCGAACAGGTCAAGTACGCGACCGCGTTCCTGCAACGGCTCGGCGAGCGGAACAGCACCCTCGCGTCATGCGCCCAGACCGACGTCGACGCCTGGTTCGCCGAGAACACCGAACATGCCCGCACCTGCTGGAGAGCCTTCCTCAACTGGGCCATGCAGAGCCGCCGCTGCCGAGGCTCTCTCTCCATCCCCACGATGAAGATCTCCCGCCGGGCCGCACTGAGCGAAGACGAGCGCTTCGATGCCCTTGGCCGGCTGCTGACCGATCCGGCGATACCGATACCTCTCCGCGTCGCCGGAGTCATCGTGCTCCTCTACGCCCAGCCCGTGAGCCGCGTCGTCCGGCTCAGCGTCGACGACGTCATCCGGGACGGCGACACCGTGCTGCTACGGCTCGGGGAACCGGCCTCACCCGTCCCTGATCCGGTCGCTGCCCTGCTGCTGGAGCACACCGCGAACCGCGACACCATGACACCGCCACCAACCCCGCGCCCCGCCGGCTCTTCCCTGGCCGCCGGTCGGGACAGCCCGCCCGCCCCGACCACCTGTCCGCGCTCTTGAGGAAAGCCGGAGTCCCGACCACGCCCGTACGCGGCGCCGCTGTCCGGCAG
Organism: Streptomyces sp. NPDC054757; assembly: GCF_053612185.1. NCBI lineage: Bacteria > Bacillati > Actinomycetota > Actinomycetes > Kitasatosporales > Streptomycetaceae > Streptomyces > Streptomyces sp. NPDC054757. Next base: position 3,605 of record NZ_JBSHBW010000014.1, on the reverse strand, counting down.
CAATTCCTCGACCCCCCGCACCCGCCGTCGCAGACGCTCTCGGCTACCACGACAAAACCACCAGCCGACTCCGCAACAAGACCGGCGGAACCTGGAGCCGATACGCCCCGGGGGATCACACAAGGTCACCAGCGGGCTGGGCTCCTCCGGGAACCAGCGACAGTTGAAACAGTTGAATACGAGAGCCCACCAGTAGGCCGGATCACTTGCGAAGTCGAGAGCGGTACTCGCCCGGGGCCGTGCCTCTGGCACGTCTGAAGGCACGGCTGAAAGCGTGCGCAGAACCGTATCCGACCGCGCCGGAGATCGATTCGACGGGCTCATCGGTATCACGGAGCCGGACGGACGCCAGATCGATGCGCCACTGTGCCAGGTACGCGCCCGGCGTCTGTCCGAGGGCGGACCGGAAACGCCGGGAGAGCGTCGCCCGGGAGACGCTCGTCGCGGCGGCCAGGGTCTCCGTGGTCCAGGGGTGTCCCGGTCGGGCGTGGACACACGCCAGGGCGTCGCGCACGACCGGATCACGCATCGCTCCCAGCCATGAGCCGGACTGCTCCTGCGGATGGCGGGCCAGCCAGGCACGTACGAACTGGACGAGCAGAAGGTCGACGATGCTGTTGACGGCGGCGGTGGTGCCGATCTGCGGCTGTGCGAGCTCGGCAGCGAGAAGTTCAACGGCCTTTCTGAGCTGCGCGTTCTCCAGGGCTGTGACGTGCATCGGCCGGGCGAGGGAGGTAAGCACCGGTGTGCGCACCTCCGGGTCCTGCTCGTAGCGCAGGACGATCACCTCCGTCTGCACCGGCGCCGAGCCCAGCCGCAGGGCTCGGCCATCGGCGAAAGACCGGGCCGCCGCCTCCCGGTCGCAGGGACCCATCGTCGCACCGGCGCCGCCGGCTATCCCGTGTACGGTGCCCGGCGGCACCAGGACGGCGTCTCCGGCCTGCACCTGAAGAGGTTTCTCGCCCGTGACGTGGAGCCACATGGTGCCGCGGGACACCACATGCAGTGCCGCTCCCGGAGAGGTATCCAGATACAGGCCCCAGGTTCCGCCGGCCTTCAGCACGACCCCGAGCGCCCTACGCGCACCCGAAACACGCAAGACCTCCGCCAGCACATCCATGAGTCCATCCTCGTCCACCGCCGCGCACCGCCCACCGACGGCGCGTGTGTCCTGGTCCACAGCTTCACGTCACGTCAAGAACGACCTTTCCGTGCACCTTCCGCGCGAACAGCGCTTGGACGGCGTCGTCCACGCCTTGCCAGTCGCCCCGCAGTCCGACCGGCGCCGAGAGCTTCCCGGCGGCCATGAGGCCCAGCATGTCCGTCAACTCCCCGCCGGTCGGCGTCATGTCGCCGTAGGTGGCGATGCTGCGGGGCTCACCAAAGCCGAACAAAGCCCCTGGCGGGAACGTGGTTTCCTGCCCCGAGGAGTAACCGACCAGGTGGATGGTGCCGCCCTCGGCGAGGGCACTCCACGCCTGGGCCACCAGCGGCCCGCCGACCGTGTCCAGGACGAAGTCGAACCGGTCCCCGGTCTCGGCCAGGTCGGTCAGGACCTTGTCGGCGCCGAGTTCACGGAGTCCGGCGGCTCGCTCCGGTGAACCGACGAGTGCCGTCACCCGGGCGCCCGCAAGCGCCGCCAGTTGGACGGCGAAGTGCCCCACGCCCCCGCTGGCGCCGGTGATCAGAACGTTGCGCGCCAGCAGGGAACGCTTGCGCAGCACCCGCAACGGGGTGACGCCGGCGATCCCCAGCGCGGCGGCATCGGCCAGATCCACGCCCTCGGGGACGGTGCCGAGCGAGGCGGGGCTGACTGCCACCCGCTCCGCCCACGCGTGGGGAGCCATTCCCACCGCGACGCGCGTACCTGCGGGCGGCCCCGAGCCGTCGGATGCGGCGCGCACCACGATGCCGGCCGCGTCGTGACCGTGCACAGCGCCGGCCGGCCACTGGTGCACGTAATTCAGCTCTCCGAAGTTGAGACCGATATGCCGTATCTCCACCAACGCCTCGCCGATGGACGGTACGGGCTCATCGACATCGGCGAACCGGACGGGTCCGGCCTCACTGTGATCGACCACAAGGGCGCGCATAAGGGGTGTGTTTCCTTCTCTCGCGGGGGCACCTGAACACTCGGCGCGGCAGCAGATCGAGTGCGCAAATGCCGCACTGCCGCCTCCTTGGAACCCTACGCAGGACCAGGACAGCGACCAGATCCGTGAGAATCAATCAGTTGACGATCTGTGTCAGTGCGGCTCGCAGCGCGTCAAGCCCTGCACTCGTCCGGTGGACGACACTGTGACGGGCACAGACACGCCCGGCTTCAGCGCTCCCGTCGGGCGGCGGAGCCGCGCGATCCGCCAACTCGTCCTTCCAGGCCCTGGCCCCGTCATCGCGAAGGCACTCGGTTACCACGACAAGACAGCCACCCGCCTGGTCACTGAAGCCGGAGGAACCTGGAGCCGATGCGAGCCCACCAGTCCCGAGGCCGTTCTTCGCCCAGCGGCGGACGAAGGCGCCTTCGTGGGCGGACAGGCTGTCCAGGATGGTAGATCGGGGCACCCTCTGAGCGGGCGGCGCGGATCGACTTCAGCGCTGCCAGCGCGGTGATAGGTCGCCAGATGCCGCTCGGGCCGGGCTTGCTCGGCCCAGCACGACCCGGCGGGGGCCGGATGCCGAGCGGCCCGAACTCGTCCAACGCACATACACGGTCCGGGAAAAGCTCCAGAATCTCCTCGACGCGGTCCAGCTCGACGCCGCGCTCGGGGCCGGACGACTCCTTCCACGTCTTGGTCCTCTGGAAGGTGACGCCGCGGCGGGCGAGCAGGCACCGTAACGCCTCGCGGCCGATCCGAATGACGCATCCGTGCACTTCCCTCAGGTAAGCGGCGAGTTCAAGGACGGACCAGCGGGTGAAGGGCCGGCCGAGCTTGACCGGGCGGGCGGTAGCCGTCTGCACGACGAATTCCTCGTCATCAGGGCTGAGCAAGCGGGGACGGCCTCCCGCCCACCGAGGGGCCAGACAGACCAGGCCCATCTCATTGAACCGGTGGATCACACCCCACACGGTGTCCTCGCCGGCCTGCACCAACTTCGCGATCACCGGCACCCGGTTCCCGCCGGCCCAGGCCAACAGCATCATCGCCGCCAGCAGCGCACCGAACTGGTGCTGCCCCGGCACACGATCTGCTGCAACTTCCGCCCCTGGCCGGTCAACCTGCACACACGGACAAGCTCAGCCACCACACCCCCAGCAGCCCAAGCGAACGTCACCGTGCATCCAACCGCCCAGACGACCGCCCCGGCGAACCTTCCCGGTCAGAACAACCAGACGGCCGGGCTCATAGTGAGACCGATGCAGAGTGCCGGACGCTGTGCAACCAGCTCCCGGATCGGCGGGCGTTCGTGACTCGCGGGTCATCCCCATCGCGCTCCGACGACATCGAAAACATGGTCCTATCGCATTCACTATGCGAAAGAGCCATTTTCGATAGAGTGAGGCCATGCTGTTGTGCGTTCTCATTCATGGTGAAGCTGCGTCATCGGCCTGACCTGTGTGGATGCAGATGACTGAGAGATGCTGGGATGGACTTTAGGTAGCGCTT